>JBCCEP010000511.1:0-2565 GCA_039030215.1 Pseudomonadota bacterium | reverse complement strand
GGCCAGGGCGCTGTCGAAGGATCCGGCCTGGTTTCGTCTTCCTTCAGAGAATCCGAGTCCGGCGGAGAGGACGGAAGCCTTGTCTCCGTGGGCGTTATTTTCGGAAGTGACGGTCTGGAGGTTGAGCATGGTGGAGCCGGCGATGGAGGCGGAGGACCGGACGTTTCGGCCCAGGGCGGAGGATCCGGAGTGTCGCATGACTCGGTTCATGCCGGCCCGGTAGTCGCTGAGGGAGATTTCAGTGGGGAAGCCGCCGCCTCGCTCGAACCGAATAGCATTATTGTCCTGGGCGGGCAGTTCATCTTCACCGGGCTTCAGGAAGTTGGAAGTGAGTTCCGAGTTGGCCAGGGTGGAGCCGACTCCGTTCTGCTCGGCGTCGGATTTGGCATCAGCAAAGTCGAGGTTCGACGACATTGAAATTGAAGTAACCGCGGATGGCAGCCTTTCGAGAACGGAAAGCAATAGCCCTGTTGCGCCACAATCGGATTTGATGCTGAAAGCGGCGAAATGGTTAAAAGAGCGTTACCAGGTCTCTCAGGGCGCTCGATTTGGCATTCACAAACGTATTCCAATCGGTGGTGGCCTGGGCGGAGGAAGTTCGGATGCGGCAACCTGTCTGCTCGCGCTTAATCGTCTTTGGGGCCTCGATTTGTCGCTCGACGAGTTGGCCCAGGCCGGTTCGCAACTGGGTGCCGATGTCGCTGTGTTTGTTCGCGGAGAGGCGGCCTGGGCGGAAGGCGTGGGTGAGTTATTGGAGCCTATCGATCTTCGCCCGGAAATTTACCTGTTAATCGACCCGAAAGTCTCGGTTTCAACGGCCGAAATTTTTGCCGCAGAGGAATTGACACGCACCAACGATCCACTCACAATACGCGCCTTTCTGCAGGATGCGGGTCACAATGTGTGTGTTCCCGTGGTGCGAATGCGCTATCCGGCAGTCGCCGAAGCTCTGGATTGGCTGGGAAATTTCACCACAGCCCGAATGTCAGGGACCGGGGCCTGTGTGTTTGGCAGCTTCGATAGCCTTGAAGCAGCAGAAGAGGTAAAATCGCGGGTTCCGGAAAATTGGGTATCGTGGGTAGTCAACGGGTTAAACCGGAGTCCGGTACATCAGCAACTGGGGTTGCTGACCTGAACAGAATTATTGGGCCGTCGCCAAGCGGTAAGGCACCAGGTTTTGATCCTGGCATGCGTTGGTTCGAATCCAGCCGGCCCAGCCATATGTAAGTAAGTTCCAGCATGGCAATTCAGAATTGAAATGCTGCTGGATGAGAACCTTCGGTTCGACAAATTTGCCGGGAGCAAATTTGGACGCCCGAAGGGCGGCCCGCAGGGCGAAATACAGGCCGTATTTCGCAATCCAGCCGGCCCAGCCATATTAAGCAGATCGAACCGAGTTGATACAGAGCGTGTTAGCCGGTTCGTTTGCCGATATTTTTGGTCAAGAGAGAGCCCGATGGCTGGCAGTGTTACCACCAACGAGTTGATGGTTTTCACCGGAAACGCAAATCCGGATCTGGCACGTACGATTGTGCGACATCTGGATATTCCTTTGGGGAATGCGTCGGTCGGTGTGTTCAGCGATGGCGAGATTTCAGTAGAAATCGGCGAAAACGTTCGCGGTAAAGATGTATTCATTGTTCAGCCGACTTGTCAGCCGACCAATGATAACCTGATGGAATTGCTGGTGATGATCGATGCGGTCAAACGCGCCTCATCAGATCGGGTTACGGCGGTGATCCCCTACTTCGGGTATGCGCGCCAGGATCGACGTGTTCGATCTCAGCGAGTTCCGATCACTGCCAAGGTGGTGGCCAATATGCTGACCAGTGTCGGTGTTGATCGCGTGCTGACGGTTGATTTGCATGCCGATCAGATCCAGGGCTTTTTTGAATGCCTGGTGGATAACGTTTATGCCTCGCCGATTTTGATGGGCGATATCTGGAAGCAGAAGTACCCGGATATGATCGTGGTTTCTCCGGATGTTGGCGGTGTGGTTCGTGCCCGGGCGATTGCGAAGCAACTCGATGATGCGGATCTTGCGATCATCGATAAACGTCGACCACAGGCCAATCAGGCACAGGTGATGAATATCATCGGTGAGGTCGAAGACAAGACCTGTATTATTGTCGACGATATGGTCGATACCGCGGGCACATTGTGCAAAGCTGCGGACGCGCTGAAAGATCATGGCGCCAAAGGTGTGTTTGCCTACTGCACGCACCCGGTTTTATCGGGCAAGGCCATTGAGAATGTAGAAAACTCCACCATGGATGAACTGGTGGTGACGGATACCATACCGCTGTCTGAAGCAGCAGCAGCCTGTACACGCGTACGTCAGGTCTCGGTAGCCGGAATGCTGGCGGAAACGATTCGCCGCGTTCATTCGGAAGAATCGGTCAGTTCGTTGTATATGGATTGATCGACGAGCATTTAAACCAGTGTCATTGGTGTAATTGCTCGTCTAAAGTCGCTTCGGCGATTTTTTTATCAGTTCCTGTCTGGTCGCAAGACAGGTTTCCGTCTACGGACGGTTTTTTTAGTTTTGGAGTACAGCAATGTCAG
>JBCCEP010000510.1:0-2587 GCA_039030215.1 Pseudomonadota bacterium | reverse complement strand
TTGCGCCCGAGATTGCCTCGGGGCTTGCCATTTGGCGACCGGTTGCCGAACGGCCGGAGGATGTGATCGAGGCAGGGCTTCCGTATATTATCGAAGCAGCAGGCAAGGCCGGTATTGAATTTGATACTTGACCATACCGGAACCTTCCCTAATCGCAATCAGTACCAGGTGAACCGATATGTGCAGAAACATACGCACCCTGTTCAATTTCGAGCCGCAGGCTACGGAAGAGGAAATTCATGACGCAGCCCTGCAGTTTGTCTGCAAGATCAGCGGGACCCGGAAACCATCGAAGGTAAATGAGCAGGCGTTTGACCGTGCCGTGAACCGAATATCTGGCTCAGTTCGGGAATTGCTCGACGGTATGGAAACAGCAGCGGCACCGCGCAATCGCGAGAAAGAAGCCGAAAAGGCCCGGCAAAGGGCGATAGCACGTTTCTCGTAGGACTTCGTATGTCATGCGGGGCTTGAGTTTGGCGCAAATCTGATTGCAATTGAAATGTTTGAACCCAAATAACGGTAGGAAGCTGAGGCTCGACCGACCTCCGGCCCTCGAACAATGCCGTCATAGATAGGCCACAAGGTTCGGATTTGGTTTTTCTGTAATCGTAAACAAGTTGGCTTGTATGTTCAGACTTATCACCTATTGCGTAGTGCTCGCTGTCGTCCTTGTCGCTGCATTCGTGGCCTGCGTTGTCTATCTGCCTTCCTTCAACGATCTGCGGCAATCCTATATCAGCAATCTCGTCTCCGATTTTTTCGAGCGCGATATCGAGGTCAATGGAGACGTCAACATCACGCTTGGGCAATATGTCGATGTCGAGGTCACCGATATTTCGGTCGCGCCGTTGTCCGGAAGTTCGGGGGACTGGGTGGAGCGCATTGATCGCGGCAGGATTACCATGCCGCTATTGGCCACCCTGTTTGGTCAGGCGGAGATCACGGCGCTCGATCTGAGCGGTGTGGAGCTCGAGATTGCCGGGGAAAAGCGGCAGGCAACCGGACAATATGGTTTTGCCGGATTTCCGACGCGCTATCTCACACGGCAGCTATCGGGAAACCTGGACATCAATGATGTCAAATTTCGCTATATCAACAAAGCGGCGGGCTGGGACGAGGTTATTGCGATCGAGCGGCTGACATCGCGCTACAATGGCGATGCGAGCGAGATACATGTTGTTGCAGAGGGCAAGTTCAACGAGGTCGGGCTTTCCTATAATGCAGATTTTCAAAATCCGGCAAGGCTGGAGCCCGGTGCACCAGCAGATTTCTCCATGCAGCTGGAGATACCCGGTTCCAAGTCGCAGTTGGACGGAACGATTGACACCTCGGTGCCGATCGCGGTTCTGGATGCGAATTTGTCTTCGCAATCCGATTCCCTGGGTGATCTGCTCGATGCACTTGGCCTGAAACGTGTCGTGGAGGGTAAGGGTCAGCTTCGTGCCGGTCTGACAGGCCCGCTTGACAGCGTTACCGCCAGTTCGCTTGCGGCAAGCGCTTCTGGTGAACGGCTGGAGCGGATATCGGTAAATGGTTCAATCGAAAATCTGACGCAGGAGACCGGTCTTGACCTGGAATTTTCGGCCAATTGGCGCGAACCGGATGTCGATCTGATCGCCAATGGGAGTTTTCTGGACCTGTCGGTCACCGGGATTTCGGGAAAACTGACCGGTGACGTCAACAAACTGGCCATCGACCAGTTTTTCCTGAACACGAACTCCGTTTCGTTCCAGTTCCGCAATATCGGGCCGATTTCGGTACAGCAGCTGGCCAAGGATGATCAGGGCAGGCTGGGCATTATCGGTATCCATGTGCTGGATGGTCCGGCGGACAAGCCGGCGCTGGATCTCAAGGGCAATGTCAGGGATGCGCTGAATTTTACCGGCATCGACCTTTCGGGAAAGATCGATATCCCGACGGTGGATGCGCTTTCGCTTGAAGGCGGTAACGACCCCGATGCGCTGGGTTATCTGCGTGGCGAGGTGTCGGTCTCCGATGAAGATGGTTCGCTTGGGATCGAGAGCCTTTCGGGCTCGGTCGAAGGCTCGGAACTGATTTCGCTTGATCTGGAACTTAAGGCCGACGATCTGGCCGATGGCGACGAGATTGCGGTCAAGGCCGATCTTGATATCCAGGACGTGGCAAAATTCGCCAATGCGCTGGGTGCGACGACGGCGGCGAAAGGCGGGCTCAAGTTCAACGGGTCGTTTCTTGTCACCGATGGCGAGCCGGGGATCGATGGCGATCTGGAGATCAATACCTCGAAGATTACCGGGCGGCTGGTCGGCACCAATGAGGATGGCAAGATCGGCGCCAAGGGCAATATCCAGTCGAAAACGCTCCGAATTTCGGACCTACGCGATCTGTGGGAAATCAATCTGATCCGCAGCAATCAGGATTATGACCCGGTCACGATGAATGAGGATGCCTTTGCTGGCTTCACATTGGCGCTTGATATTGATGTCGGCAGCATTGTTGAAGGCGGGAAATCGGTCGGTGCATTCAAGGGGGCGCTTGCCTATAGCGATCAGGTCTTCAGGCTCGATCCGTTCAGCCTGACCTATCTGAACGGCAAGGTCTCGGCGGC
>JBCCEP010000509.1:0-2598 GCA_039030215.1 Pseudomonadota bacterium | reverse complement strand
TTTTGAATTGCTCCAATCTTTCTCTTATCAAGTGAACAAGTGTAATTCACGAGAGTATCAGCAATGATGTAAGGGCACCCTAAATCGTATAATCGGTACAAAGAAGTCTGAGACTCGACCGGAACACGAAAGATATAAATATCGGCCTTGTTTTCCGACAATTGCATGCGAAGACTGTCAAAATCCAAGCGTGTAACAACACCGTCCCGAAAGATACGCAAACCGAATCTGCGGGATTCTAACGGACTGTAATTGAACTTGTGGGTAGTGTTATTGATCATTGGAAATTCCCACAAGGCGGGTGCACTGCGAATATTGAAAATAAAAATCTTGTACTGGTTAGATTGAACTGCTGCTTCATTTCTGTCCAGTTACAATACAAGGTTTTATAGGGAGTTTCATACACATTAACTTGGAGTTTCCGGCGAATAAATCTGATGTTGGTCACATTCATGACCTGACTTTGTTTGCACTAGGCCGATTGGGTAACATAGACCGACTTGTTTGGGACATCGGCAATAATCTACTCAATTTGATCCACTGGAGGCCATAGATAATAAGACCAGCATATTTTTTCCCATGGACCTGATGCCATGCCACTCAATACAACCCCGCAACACGTGCGCGTTGGCTGATAAGTGAGAGGATAATGTCAATTGTCGGCGTCGGCGTATTGGTCAGCTTTCCCAGTTCCTGTACGGACGTCACTAGCGCGTCGATTTCCATCGGTCGTCCGGCTTCCAGATCCTGCAGCATCGACGTTCGATGGGCACCAACCGAAGCCCCACCGTCAATTCGCCGGTCGACATCAATGGGGAAGCTGATGCCCAGTTTCTCGGCAATTTCCTGCGCCTCAAGCATCATGGCTCTGGCGGTCGCGCGGGTTCCCGGATCGGTGCAGACAATATCAAGTGTTTCATGGGTAAGAGCAGAAATTGGATTAAAGGAAAGATTTCCCCATAATTTGATCCATATTTCGTCACGCAATCTTGGCCGAACCGGAGCTTTCAGACCGGCTGCGCTGAAGACCCGGGAAAGTGCTATTGCGCGATCCGACTTGCTGCCATCAGGTTCACCAAGGGAAAACCGGTTGCCCTCAATGTGTTTCACCACGCCGGGTTCGATGACTTCGGCGGCCGGATAGACGACACAACCGAGGATGCGTTCAGGATCAATCCCGTCCCATTGAACATTGCCAGGATCAACACTGTTTAGTCTCGTGCCCTCGAACTCATTTCCTACCTTGTGGAAATACCACCAGGGTAGCCCGTTTACGCCCCAGAGGACGGTAGTGTCAGAACCCATCAGCGGCTGTAACTTGTCAACGATCGGCGGAACCGAATGGGCCTTCAGCGTGATGATGACAACGTCCTGGACCCCCAGTTCACCAGGATCGTCAGAAGCCATCACCCTGAAAACTGTTTTTGATTCCGCTTCCTCAATCAGGGTCAGGCCGTTTTCCTGCATGGCCTGCAAATGCGGTCCGCGCGCGATCAGGCTGACATCGGTACCGGCCCTAGCCAGCCTTGCGCCTATGAACCCACCAATCGCACCTGCTCCGAATATACAGATCTTCATGATTTCGTCTTGCCTGTCATACCAGATCGAGCTTCTCGGCCAGACCAATGCGCTGGATTTTTCCGGTTGCACCCTTGGGGATTTCTTCCAGGATGATCACCCTTGAGGGCACTTTGAAGCTTGCCAGGTGACCTGCGGCATAGTCCCGAACCGCGCGCGCATCGGCCTGACCGTTTTCGCTTAGGACGATTGCCGCGGCAATATCCTCGCCCAATTTGGGATGCGGCACCGCAAAGGTCACCGCCTGGGCTATTTCAGGATGTTTCAGCAAAATGGCGTCAACCTCCAACGGGCTGATTTTCTCACCACCCCGATTGATGATCTCCTTCAGTCGGCCGGTCAGTTGCAGGTAGCCTTGATCGTCAAAAGCCCCCTGGTCTCCAGTGCGGAACCAGCGATCGCCATTGACCTTGAAAAAGCTCTTTTCATTTGCCTCCGGATTACTTTCATAACCTGCTGTCACATTGGGGCCGGAGATGACCACTTCGCCGGTTGCACCCGGTTCCAGGAGCAAGTCGTCGCTTTCGTCGGCGATCTGCACTTGGGGTCCGGCCGCAAGCCCAACAAAACCGGGTTTTTGCCTGCCCGGTTCAATCGGGTTCGAGCACATTTGATGGGCTGCTTCGGTCATCCCGTAGGCCTCAACCACGGGTACTCCGAAAACAGAGGTCAGCTCTTCCATCACCGGGGCTGGCAGCGAAGCGGAGGAGGATCGCAGAAACCTCAAACGGGAATTCTTGATTGTCTCGATATTCCGCCCCGCACGCGACAGGTTGGCCTGATGCATGGTCGGAACAGCGGTTATCCAGGTCGGATCGGCTTCTTCAACCTGGGCGAAAATCTTCAGCACGTTAAAGCCGGATGCGCACCAGACCGAGGCACCGGCTGCCATCGAGGCGGTAAGCGAGGCCACCAACCCGTGAATATGGAACAACGGCATGATGTTCAGGGACCGGTCGCCTGGCGTAAGCGCTAGCGATTTGCAGATGTTCTGTGCCGAAATCACGACATTGGATTGGG
>JBCCEP010000508.1:0-2599 GCA_039030215.1 Pseudomonadota bacterium | reverse complement strand
TCTGGTAGCCTTGGTGTTGCCCGGTGCAAGTGCAAACATTGCAGTATTTTAATATTTGCGTGCTTGCATTTCATGTAAACTTGGTAACGCGCATCGGATCAGGATTATGTTGATCAAGAATACTGACAAGACCGCTGCAGAAGAAGTCAGTCAGCCTCGCTCTCCGCAGGCAGGCAGATCCCTGCTTTGGATGATTACGCGCGGTATCGTTCAGGCGGTCCTGATGATAGCAATCCTGGCAGCCGGTTTCATGGGCATGAACCGCCTGGCGGCAACCAAGCCGGAAGTGCCGACCCGCCCGCCCTTTCCGACGGTTTACACGGTCGAGACGCTGAATGCGGCGAGCGAAGATTTCCGGCCTGCATTCATCGCTTACGGTGAGATTGTTGCAGGAAGATCAGTTGAACTGCGGTCTCTGGTCGCCGGAGAGGTTGTGGCCATAAATCCGTTTCTGAAGCCCGGTGCCTCGATCCAGCAAGGCGCACCGCTGGTCGAAATCGACAGGTTTGTCTACGAAGGCGCACTGCGCGAGGCAGAGGCGAATATTGCCGAAACCAACGCGAAAATCGATGAATCGCGTGCCCGCATCCAGATCGAGGAGAGCAAACTGCACCGCTCAAAGGAGCAACTTGCCTTTGCCGAGAGTGATCGGGACCGCATCGCTGCGCTGAGGGAGCAGGGTACCGCCACCGCGAAACAGGTAGAAGATCGTCAATTTGTTGCCAGCCAGCGTCAAGCCGTTGTTGAACAGACCGAAATCAACATTACGGCAGAAACTGCCCGTCTGGCACAGCAGAAAGCGATATTGCAGCGTCTGCAGTGGAAACGCGACCAAGCAGAACGAAACCTGGATGATACGGTTCTAAGCGCGCCGTTTGACGGCGTTGTGCGGGTTGCCGAGGTCGAGATCGGCAAGATGGTCAATGCCAATGATGTTGTTGTTGAACTGTTCCAGCAGGGCAATCTGGAGGTCCGGTTTACCTTGACCGATGAACGCTTTGGCCGCATTCAGACCGCCAATGACAGCCTGCTGGGCAGGGAAGTCGAGGTCATCTGGGTGGTAGGCTCCAGCGAGTACAAGTTTCCGGCGAAAATTGTCCGTCTCGGAGCCGAGATCGCTGCCAGCCGCGGCGGTGTCGAAGTTTATGCCCAGATCGATACAACAGGCATGCCGGTGACCCCTCGACCGGGCGCATTTGTCGAAATCATTGTTCCTGATCGTCTGTTTGAAAATCACTACCGTGTCCCCGAAACATCAATCTATCAGGGCGATACGGTATATGTTGTGGTGGAAGGTAAACTGACTGCCAGGCCTGTCGCAATATCGGCCTATGACGGCGCATATGCCCTGGTTACCGGCGATATCAAGAACAATGATGAGATTTTGGTGACCCGTATCGCCGAAATCGGTGAAGGTTTGCGTGTCCGTGCGCCGGGCGAAGCAAGATCACCGCCTGCCGGGCGTGACCGTACCGCCCAAACGGGCCAGGAATAGCCACGTGGACGCGATCCCCGATAAGGATCCAGGCAATTGGCGTAATTCGTCAGGCGGCGGGTTGATATCGCTTTTCACGCGTCATCCCAATGCAGCAAACCTGATGATGGTCTTGATGCTGGTATTGGGGTTTTTCTCGATAGCAAACATCAATACCCAGTTTTTTCCAACCGTTGAAGTCGACACGGTAAACGTCACCGTAAAATGGCCCGGTGCCAGCGCAGAGGATGTCGAAGCCAATATCCTGCAGATCGTCGAACCGGAAGTACGGTTTGTCGATGGGGTCGATGAGATGATTTCCTATGCGCGCGAGGGTTCAGGCACGATCTCGCTTGAATTTGCGCAAGGCACCGACATGCAGAAGGCAACTTCTGATGTCGATTCCGCGGTTAAGGCGATTTCCACGCTTCCCGCGGACTCAGAGGCGCCAACGGTAAGCCGGGTTGCCTTCTTTGATCGCGTGGCACGCATTTCGGTCTATGGCGATGTGCCCGAAGCGACGCTGCGCATCTACGCAAAAAAGATACGCGATGATCTTATTGAGCGTGGGATCGACAAAATCGAATTTACCGGATTGAGGGCTCCGGAACTTCAGGTGGAAGTTCCCGAACGCGAATTGCGCAAGCTCGGTCTTTCGGTTGGCGATGTTTCGCAGATGATCGAAACCAACAGTCTCGACATGCCTTCCGGCCAGACGGAAGGTCAGGTTGAGCAGCAGATCAGGGCCGTCGCGGACTACAAACGCCCGTCTGCACTGGGTGAAATCGAGATCAGTTCCTTTGCTTCCGGCGAGAAGGTCCGGCTTTCCGAGATAGGGGAGATACTCTTTGGCTATGAGGATGGATTAACACAAGGTTTTACCGACGGCCAAAGGGCAATACAGTTGACGGTCCAGCGCGCTCCGACAGCAGATACGCTGGCGACGGCAGCCATCCTTGATGATTACCTCGAGGAACTTCAGCAAGGCCTGCCCCCGGGCATCAGTGTCGGCAAATATGATGTGGCTGCTGATTCCCTGATGGAAAGACTGATGATGCTGATCCGCAATGGTCTTGGCGGGCTGGTCATCGTGGTTAGTCTGCTGTTTATCTTTCTGAACGCCCG
>JBCCEP010000507.1:0-2628 GCA_039030215.1 Pseudomonadota bacterium | reverse complement strand
GGCACCACATATAGCCGAGCGTCACCAGACCCATCAGATGCATGTAATCAGTTGAGGCAGCACCGGCATTGTCGGGATTTTCCATGCCGTTTTGCATCAGCCACATGGTCGAACCTTCCAATGCCTTGACCGCGTTGCGGAGCGGCGTGGTGTAAGGCAACATCTTGTCGTTATCCATATGCGACTTGGTGAAGCCGTTTACTTCTTCAATGAAGGCCCGCAGTGCCCGGCCACCATTCATAGGCAGTTTTCTACCAACAAGATCAAGCGCCTGGATGCCGTTCGTGCCTTCATAGATCTGGGCAATCCGAGAATCGCGGACAAACTGCTCCATGCCCCATTCGCGGATATAGCCATGTCCGCCAAAGACCTGCTGCGCAGTGACGGTATTCTCAAATCCCTTATCGGTCAGCACGCCTTTTACGACCGGTGTCAGCAGGCCCATCATGTCATCTGCGGCCTGACGTTCCTCTTCCGATGAAGCCTTGTGGGAAATGTCTCCCTGTAGTGCAGTCCAGAGCATGAAGGCGCGGCCAGCCTCATTGAATGCTCTTATGTTCATCAGCATCCGCCGGACATCGGGATGAACAATGATCGGATCTGCCTTCTTGTCCGGATCCTTGGGGCCGGTCAGGGCACGGCCCTGAATCCGCTCACGGGCGTAGTCGGCAGCATTTTGATAGGCCACATCCGACATTGCCAGTCCCTGCAGGCCGACGCTGAGGCGGGCTTCGTTCATCATCACGAACATGGCGCTCAGGCCGCGATTTTCCTCACCAATCAGATAGCCGGTCGCCTCATCATAGTTGAGTACACAGGTGGCATTTCCGTGAATGCCCATTTTTTCCTCGATCGAACCGCAAACGACGCCGTTGCGGTCCCCTATTCCGCTATCTCCTGCCGGAAAATACTTGGGGACCAGGAACAAGGAAATGCCCTTGGTGCCTTCAGGCGCGCCTTCGATACGGGCCAGCACAAGATGGATTATGTTTTCAGAGAGGTCGTGTTCGCCGGCAGAGATGAAAATTTTCTGTCCGGAGATGGCGTAGGAGCCATCCTTGTTCGGTACCGCCTTGGTGCGAAGCATACCGAGATCAGTGCCGCAATGCGGTTCTGTCAGGTTCATCGTGCCCGACCAGGCACCCGCAACCATTTTCGGCAGATAGGTTTGTTTCTGTTCATCGGAGCCGTGAATCTGAATGGCAGCGATCGCTCCCTGGGTAAGCCCGGGATACATCGCGAAAGACATGTTCGCGCCGATCAGATATTCGCCGACGGCGGTGTGCAACGCGTAGGGAAGACCCTGGCCACCAAATTCCGGATCGGTTGCCAATCCCATCCAGCCGCCTTCGACATAGGCCTGATAGGCTTCCTTAAAACCGTCGGGCGTGGTTACGGAGCCGTCATCATGGCGGGTACACCCTTGCGCATCACCTGTCTGGTTTATTGGCTGGACGACTTCTTCGCAGAGCTTGGCGGCTTCTCCCAGAATGGCTTCTATCATGTCGGGTGTTGCGTCTTCGAAACCGGGAAGATTGTTGTACCGCTCCAGATTGAGAACCTCGTTCAAGACAAACAGACTTTCATTTACGGGTGCGGTATAGCTGGGCATCGGCAGGTCAACTCCGGAAAATGACAATGTTTAGCATGACGAAACGACAATTGGGTGTAGCAGAATTGCAATTAGCCCGCCTGTCGGCAACAGTTTTTTGTGAACCAAAAACGTCGGATAAGGACTTGCCATTACATAATTACGTTTCCGTAAACGTCAATTAAGAAATTCATCAAATAATTTTCAGTCGGCATTACCGCATTTGCGTGCAAATATTTACATGAACGAAGGCGGCATGGATGGGTCTTAAATCTACGAGTCGCCCTTTATTCGCGGCTCAAGGTCCGCAACATGTCGATCGTCTTAGTCAGCTTGGCAATAGCAAGCTCCGTCTCCGAGCGTTCCTCGGCCAAAACACTCATCTGGGACTTGAACATTTCGAGCATCGCGTTGACCGGATCAGAGTATTTTCCCGGATTGTCGTAGATATCCATGATTTGCTGAATCTCGGTCAGGGCAAATCCGACCTGTTTTGCCAGAACAATTACCTTCAACCTGGAATGATCATGCTGAGAATATATGCGGGTCGATCCCCGGCGTTCCGGATTGATCAAGCCGCGATCTTCATAAAAACGCAAGGTTCGCAGTGTCAGCGAGAATTCCTTGGCCAAATCGCCAATGCGATAAGAATTTTGTTCGCCGGTTCCAGCGACATCAATCAGGTGATCCAGGTTGGAGGCAATGGCTGCCATATCCAATTCAGGCATGATTACGCCTCATCCACTTTCTATTTTCATGGAAATTATTATTTGAATTCCCCTCGAAAGTTGAAAACATACATAAATTTTATTTTCATTATATTTCCAGCGACTTTCGAGGTTACCCACAAGAACTTCAGCATATTTAAGTTTAACACTAAGATTTGTAACAAGACAAATCGCACAACGAGTAAATAGTATGGCAACTCGCCTATTAGTTTAGTTTAATATTAAACTCGAAACACGCAACAAAACTGATGTCTGCAGTACTAAATTATTTTTAATAGTCTGTCACGTGGATCTTATTCTGGTTCGTTC
>JBCCEP010000506.1:0-2631 GCA_039030215.1 Pseudomonadota bacterium | reverse complement strand
TGCAATCGCAGCGTTCCGCTGGCGGGCAAACTGGTATCCGCAGACCAAGTCGTGGGTCGTCGAAAAATATTCCCAGCATTTTGGTGAAGAAGGCACGACCCAGATCATTGCGGAAGATGATGTTGCGCCGATCGATGAATCACCAGAATTCATCCATACGGAAGCCGAACCAACTCCTACAAGTTTGAAAGTCGGTCCAGCGCTCCCTGCAGAATAAAGCTCGCCGCTGCCGCGTCGATCCTTTCTGCGCGCTTTTTTCGCGACACATCCGCTTCGATCATCGCCCGTTCCGCGGCGACCGTGGACAGTCTTTCATCCCAGAAGATCACAGGCAGATCGAGTTTGCCTTCCAGATTGCGCACGAATGCCCGGCTGGCCTGAGCGCGCGGACCTTCGCTGCCATCCATGTTCAGCGGTAGTCCAACAACAAGCGCACAGACATTGTGCTCTTTGGCAAGCTGCGACAATTCTTCGACGTCTTTGGTGAATTTCTTCCGGCGGATGACCGTAAGCGGTCCCGCGACAGATAATCTGCCATCGCTGATCGCGACCCCGATTGTCTTCGTACCAAGATCAAGCCCGAATATCCGCATTCCGGGTTCGTGCAGTTTTTTCAGCGTTTCCAGATCGGTGACCAGTGTCATGGATAAAATCTGTAATTGAACTTTCTCGACTGCTGATCCTAATATCGGCAGACGCGACAAAATGATAGCGCTGGCCGGTGAACAGATCGATTACTTTTCCAGCAATCCCGGGCAAATGGAGGACAAAATGAAGATTACCTGGTTTGGACATTCCGCTTATCGAATTGACAATGGCTCGGATGTCATTCTGATCGATCCGTTTCTGAGCGGAAATCCCTCCTTTGATGGTGATGTAAAGGAAGCCTCTGCCGGCGCGACGCATTTGCTGCTGACCCATGGCCATGACGATCATCTTGGCGATTCAATCGATATTCTCAAGGATACCGATGCCATGCTGGTCGCGAATTTTGAGATTTGCATGTATCTGGTGGGCCAGGGTGCGAACGCTGAAAAGATCAATCCGGGAAACCATGGCGGAACTCTTGATTGCGGCGGGTTTACGACAACTTTTGTCAAAGCCGAACATTCTTCATCCTCACAGACAGAAGACGGTCGAAACATCTATCTGGGCAATCCGTCAGGCCTGGTTCTGCATTTTCCGGGAAAACCGACCTTCTACCATATGGGTGACACCGATATTTTCAGCGATATGTCGATCATCAACGAACTGCATCGACCCAAGATCGCATGCGTGCCGGTCGGGGATCGTTTCACCATGGGAGGCGCTGTTGCAGCATTGGCCTGCCGCCGCTTCTTTGATTTTGAAACTATCCTGCCCTGCCATTACGGATCCTTTCCGATTATCGACCAGACTGCGGACATATTCGTCGAGGCGCTTGGCGAACATTCGGATCGCGTAAAGTTGCTTGAACCGTCGGGTTCTTTCGAGGTGTGACCACCCCGGAATTGAAAAATTCGACTTAATTGGCTTCCTTGATGGGATGTGACGTTGAATCTGGCGCCAGAGGCGTTTATAGCGGTTTATTCCTTATTTCTCGAAGGTAGTCCCGGAAATGTCAGTCGATCTAAAAACCGTTAAACGCGTTGCCCATCTCGCTCGTATTGCGCTCAAGGATGAAAATGCCGAGCGCATGCAGGATGAGCTGAACGTAATTCTGGGCTTTGTCGAGCAATTGAACGAAGTCGATATCGAAGGTGTCGAGCCGATGACCTCTGTCATCGAGATGGAAATGAAGAAACGCCGCGACGTTGTTACTGAGTCTGGCAATGCGAAGGACATAACCGCCAATGCGCCGCTGAGCGAAGACGATTTCTTCATGGTTCCCAAGGTTGTGGAGTAAGGGGCGCTTCATGCTCACGATCAAGCTTGAAACGCCATTGCAGCCGGATGTACGCGACATGATAGGAAAATTGAACGCCTATCTGATTCCGTTGTCACCGCCGCAATTTCAGTTCCAGATGTCTGCAGATGAAATGGCCGAACCAAATACCTCGGTGTTTGTCGGACGCGATGAGGCTGGCAAGGCGGTCGCCATGGGTGCCTTGAAAATCCACGACCAGTCCCTTGCCGAGGTAAAGCGCATGTTTGTCGAGCCGGGTCTGCGAGGCAGCGGCGCAGGCTATCAGATCTTGAACGCCGTCGAGGCGCTGGCCAACGAAAAACAAATTGATGTTCTCAAGCTCGAGACAGGCAACACCAAGGGGTTTGAACGAGCGTGGCAAATCTACGAGCGAAACGGATTTAGCCAATGTGCTGCATTTCACGATTATCCCGAATCCGAATATTCAAGATAGCTGTACTTTCTGGAGGCAATAAATTGAGGGTATTTTTTGTTAAGAAATACACCAGGTATTACGACAGCTCCAAAAACTGAGAGGTCACTGTCAAGCATCAGTTGCAAGTGGACGTTTGCCCATGTTTAAGCCGTACGCGCCGTTATCTCGGAGAATCTCGAACGAATTCATCACCCACTCCATATGACAACCGGAAATGACTCTGATAGTAATAACCTGACATGGTTAAAAACCTGCTAAGGAGGTTCCGAAGGAATGTGGAGAAAATGTCCAAAAAATTTCGAGTTTGAAC
>JBCCEP010000505.1:0-2637 GCA_039030215.1 Pseudomonadota bacterium | reverse complement strand
GGAGCTGCAAGACTGTCAGCAGGGGCAGCATTGCGTGCCGGTGCCGGTCTCGTGACGCTGGCAAGTCCACCGGATGCCCTGACCACCAATGCGAGCCATTTGACCTCGGTAATGCTGGCGAAGATGGATGGTGCAAGCGGCCTTGGAGAGTTGATAGCGGATCGTCGCATTTCCGCGATCGGCCTTGGGCCGGCATTAGGACTGGGTGAAACGGCGCGGGACAAGGTTGCGGTTGCGTTGAAGTCGGAGCGTCCTGTTGTGCTTGATGCCGACGGCCTGACTTGTTTTGAAGAAAAGCCGGAAAACCTCTTCGAGCTTATTTCTGGCGCAGAACGCGATGTGGTGATGACGCCGCACCATGGCGAGTTTGTTCGCTTGTTTGGTGATGACAAAAACAATGACAAGCTAAGCCTGTCGCGAGATGCTGCTGCCCGGAGTGGCGCGATCGTTGTCTTTAAAGGTCCCGACACCATAATCGCGGAACCCGGGGGCAGGGCAGCGATCAATTCAAATGCACCACCCTGGCTTGCGACTGCAGGCTCGGGAGATGTTCTGACCGGGATAATTTGCGGATTGCTGGCGCAAGGGATGGCCGGATTTGACGCCGCATGCGCTGGTGTCTGGCTTCACGGTGCTGCCGCTGCAGAACTTGGTCCGGGCATGACATCAGAAGATCTGTGCGACCAGATTTCCGAAATTATTTGTGCAGTGCACGAACTGCAACAACTGTAATATTTCGTTAATAATTCGGCATAATAATTCACATTCGCGCCCCAATTCGATTGCATGAGCGGATTGAAATATTGCAATGCAACAGGAATTTTCCCCTTGAAAAAATATCGAATTAAAACGCTGTCAGGCGTCTTCATCGCTGCGTCCGTCTTGCTGGCCGCAGTACCATCAGCACAGGCCAAAGGTGAACAATGCGGCGATGCATCATGGTATGCACTGACCTCCATGACGGCCAATGGCGAAAGAATGGATCCTTCAAAAATGACGGCAGCGCATCGTGACCTGCCTTTTGACACGAAGGTCCAGGTCACAAACAAGGCGAATGGTCGTTCGATCGTGGTTCGGATCAATGACAGGGGCCCGTTTATCAAGGGCCGGATCGTCGATTTGTCCAAAGCAGCTGCCGGTGAGCTTGGTTTTGTCCGCTCCGGCGTTACGGATGTCTGTCTGCGCGTTCTGAGCTGACGGCTTTCGTTCCATTGCGTAACGCAGCATCAGCACATATCTAGTGTTGATGCTGCATGTTCCCAAAAATACCTATCGCCTCACTGTGGAGCCGGCCGGTCAACGCATGACCGCACATGCCAATGGGCATTTGGTGGCAGATAGCGTCAATGCGCGAGTCATGCACGAAACGCGGCTTCAGCCGACAGTGTATTTTCCAAGAAAAGACGTGTTTCTTCTCGACGACACAGCACATGACTTTCACACATTCTGCCCGTTCAAGGGTACTGCGCATTACCACGATCTGATCCTGCCGGAAGGCCGGATTGAGAAAGCGGCATGGTGTTATCCCAGGACTCTGAAGGAATCCGAGCAGATCAAGGGCATGCTAGCCTTCGATCCCCGGCATGTGACTATCTCGCCGGAATTAAAAGGGCCCGATCATCAGGTTGATGACGGCAATATTGCCAGCCCGTTTGTCGACTGGCTGTTACGCGAGGCGTGGACAATTTCCGACCCTGCGGAGCTGACCCGAAACATCGCCCATCGGCTATGCGCGGCGGGCGTTGCCGTTTCGCGGCTCAATGTCCTGATCTGGTCCCTGCATCCACAAACGGCAGGCATTGCTTATGTCTGGCGGCGGGATGATGACAGTCTCAAGATCAATGAGCCAAGCTATGAAACGCTGGAGACGCCGGCCTTCCTGAACAGCCCGTTGCGCTATGTCGCGCACGGCCTTGGCGGGGTCCGGCAAAAGCTCAATACCGACCAGATGGAATTCAGTTTTCCCATTATTGATGAACTGCGTGCCGAGGGCGCTACTGACTATGTCGCCATGCCTCTGCAGTTTTCGGACGGGCGTATTCATGTAATGACGCTGACCACAGATCATCCCAACGGATTTACGACCGCAAATTTAGGCATGATTTTTGAGTGCTCAGCCGTGATCAGCCGGTATTATGAGGTGCACATGCTGCGCGCCAATGCGCGGAATGTGCTTGGAACCTATCTGGGAAAGAGTACCGGGGAGCGGGTGCTTGGCGGGGATATCCGGCGCGGCGACGGCGAGGATGTCGATGCGGCTATCGTGATCTGCGACATGCGGCGTTCTTCTGAACTGTCGGAACAATTAGGACGGGACGAATATCTGAAACTCTTGAACCGGTTTTTTGAAACCGTGACTGAAGCGCTGGAGCGAAATGGTGGTGAAGTACTGAAATTTGTCGGGGATGCCGTATTGGCAATCTTTCCCACCGATGCCGGCGAGGCTGCCGCCTGCAACAATGCTTATATTGCGGCCGTAGAGGCGGTGAACAGCGTTGCCGAAATCAAGATTGGCGCTGGAAATGACACGCTTTCCTGTTCGGTGGGGGCGGCCTTTGGCCGGGTCAGCTATGGCAATGTCGGTTCGGCAACCCGGCTGGACTTCACCGTCACCGGGACTGCCACCAATGTCGCGGC
>JBCCEP010000504.1:0-2667 GCA_039030215.1 Pseudomonadota bacterium | reverse complement strand
AATGGAGTTACATTCGCGATTGGTGCGACCACTTTGCCGCACACGACATTCAATTGATGTGGGGGCCTGGGCGTCATGGTCCCGGAAACAATTTGTTCATTTTCATCGAGGATCCGGACGGAAACTGGATAGAGGTCTCTGCTGAACTGGAGACAATCCGCGGCCGGCCAGTCAAGGAATGGCCCCAAAGTGAAAGAACACTTAATCTTTGGGGGAAGGCAATCATGCGGTCATAAGTGTGATCATCAAGAAAAATCCAGAAAGCAATACCGTCAAAAGGTGGGTATAATGAAGTTTGTCAGCTTCGTAAGAATGGGACGTGTCGGTTTCGGCGCCGTGAGAAATAGTGAAGTTGTCAATTTGACAGGCAAGTTAAAGCCAGGTGTGAGAAGCCTGAAACGCGCGCTAGCCGATGATCTACTTGGAGAGGCAGAGTCTTATTGCGCAAATCGCTCAGCTGACTTTGCGCTTTCTGACATTACCTTTCTGCCGGTAATTCCAGATCCGGGGAAAATACTTTGTGTAGGGTTGAACTACCAGAAGCACCGTGAAGAAACGGGCCGAAGCCCAACCGACCATCCTTCAATGTTTGTACGCTTTCCGGATTCCCAAATTGGGCACAGACAGTCTCTGATCAAACCAAACGTCAGTGATCATTTCGACTATGAAGGCGAACTTGCCATTACCATTGGACGTGGTGGTCGCAACATTGCTGAGGGTGAAGCATTAAGTCATGTCGCAGGATATTCCTGCTACAATGAGGGGAGTATTCGCGACTGGCAAAAACACACCATCCAGTTCACACCTGGCAAGACATTCTCGGGAACCGGTGCATTTGGTCCCTACCTGGTGACCCCGGATGAGGTTGGCGATTACTCGCAACTGCCCATCGAAACCCGCCTCAACGGAGAGGTTATGCAGAAGGCGGAGTTATCCGATCTCATATTCTCCATCCCGCAGATCATAAACTACGCCTCGACTTTTACACCATTGGTTGCCGGCGATGTTATTGTCACTGGTACACCGGGTGGCGTTGGCTTCAAACGTGAGCCGCCCGTGTACCTTAAAGCAGGTGACATCGTTGAAGTGGACTGTGGCAAGGTTGGCACACTGGTAAATGGTGTCGTCGATGAGAATGCGCTTTAGGGCGGACGTTTCGCAAGCAGCTGGTTTGAATTTGTGAAGACGGATGTACTCATAGTCGGAGCCGGCCCGACTGGATTGCTTTTGGCAAACCTGCTTGGGCGTTTAGGCGTAAAGACGATTGTCGTCGAGAGAAATGCATCGACAGTTGATGCGCCACGTGCGGTCTCAATCGACGATGAATCTATGCGCTCCATGCAAGCCGCCGGACTTTCTTCCGAAGTCGATAAGATCACGCAAAAGGGATATGGCTCACTATACAAGGGGCCGGACGGCAGCGTTTTCGCGTCGGTAAAACCGACTTCAAGAGAGTACGGGTTTGAAAAGAGAAATGCTTTTGAACAGCCTGAACTCGAGCGGATTCTCTATGTAGGATTGTCTGCCCATAACCATGTAACCGTAAAATTCGGCCACACTCTGACCGAGTTCAATCAGAGCGATGGCCTTGTGAACGCTACCGTCCTTGGCGGGCGAAATCGGAAGGTATCGATTAGTGCCAAGTATATGGTGGGCTGTGATGGTGGAAGGTCAACGACCCGCAAATTGCTGGGTATCGACATGGTGGGTTTCAGCATTGACGAGCCCTGGTTGATTGTGGATTTGGTGTCGACACTCAACCGTTGTTTTCATACCGAAGTGTTTTGCAATGCCGACCGTCCATGCATAACGCTACCGGGCCCCCGCGGCATTCGGCGCTATGAGTTCAGGTTAAATCCGGGTGAGACCAAAGATCAGATGGAGACAGAGTCTGTAGCCCGCAAACTGATGGCAGATTTTGGACCTGACAAGGACCAACCCATAAAGCGCATCCTTGTCTATTCCTTTCATGCACGATCAGCCAGCAGCTGGCGAAAGGGACGGGTTTTGATCGCCGGCGACGCCGCACATCTTACGCCTCCCTTTGCTGGCCAGGGATTAAACAGTGGCTTGCGGGATGCACACAACCTGGCTTGGAAACTTGCATTGGCCACAAAGTCGGATGCGACTTCCGATCTGCTGGATAGCTATGAGTTGGAACGAAAGCCCCATGCAGAAGCCATGATAAAGCTTGCCTTGCGGCTGGGTGCCGTGATGATGCCGAAATCAAAATTCAGGGGCACGTTGACAAGATCGGGGTTTCATCTGCTCGGTTTCATGCCCTCCATCAAGCGCTACGTCACTGAAATGCGTTTCAAGCCCAAACCCCGATTTGAACAAGGTCTTGTTTGGCCGGACGGTAAGTCCAGGAAAACTACAATCGTAGGGACATTATTCCCCCAACCTGTTGTTGAATGGTCCGATGGCGAAACTGTATTGCTCGACTCAATTATCAAGAACCAAGGGGCAGTAATATTGTTCTCCGAGTTTCCCGAAAAATTGTTGAGCGAAGTACAACTCGCCAAAATAGCATCAATCGGCATAACAGTGATCGGGATCACGCCTGAGTGGAACAAGGCGGTAGATTCAGAAATTCCTATCGTGAGGGATGTAAGTCGTTTGCTCTCAAGCAGTCCTTATTCAGATTACCTGGATCATGCGATTCTT
>JBCCEP010000503.1:0-2683 GCA_039030215.1 Pseudomonadota bacterium | reverse complement strand
GCTCGGTTGACACAAACACCTTGCCCATTTCCTCGGCGGCGGTGTCGTACATGCCGACATTGTCGATTTCCAATTGCATCATGGAATAAGGCGCATTGAACGCCTGCATTGCCGCGACGCATAGTTCCTGATTGGCCTTGTTCTCCTGGATATGAGCAGCGGCAAATGGTACAAAGTCCAGCGTTTTGCCACCGGAATGAAAATCAAGGACAACGTCCGCCTCAGGCAACAATTTGCGCTGAAAGTAGTCAGCGATTTTCTCCGAGGCGCTGCCATCCGGCTTGCCTGGGAAAATCCGGTTCATGTTGCATTTATCGATCGGTGAAGTTCGCGTTGCCGACAGGAATGCCGGGTAATTGAGAAAAGGAACGATAATTACCCGACCGGATATCTCTTCTGGCTGCAAGTCCCTGGCAAGGTTTTGCAGCGCGACCGGACCTTCATATTCATCACCGTGGTTCGCACCAGTCAGCAGTGCCGTAGGCCCTTCCCCGTTACAAATCACGCAGATCGGAATCATGATCGATCCCCAGGCAGAATCGTCGCGGCTATAAGGCAGCTTTAGATGACCGTGATGAATGCCGTTTTCATGCAACGGAATAGTCGGCGAGATTGGATTGTCTCTCAAAGCGGTCAGTCCTTTATTACGAGCTTGCGTTCAACATCCGCCAGACATTCCGGCGCTGAATCGCCAATCACAATGCTTTCGGTGATTTCAAATCCGAAGTCGTCTCCCCAGATACCAGTCATGAAATGAAAGGTCATGTTTTCCTCCAACACGGTGCGGTCGCCAGGACGGAGAGACATGGTTCGTTCCCCCCAATCGGGCGGATAGGAAACTCCGATTGGATATCCAGTCCGGTTGTCTTTCTCGATACCATGGGCTTTCAAGACCGCGAAAAATGCGTTGGCGATATCTTCACAGCGTTTTCCAGCCGTTGCGACCGCAAGACCCGCTTCCATTCCTTCAAGAACAGCCTGCTCAATATCCAGAAATTTCTGTGGCGGTTTTCCCAAAAACAGCGTTCTTGATAATGGGCAGTGGTATCGCTTGTAGACTCCTGCAATCTCGAAGAAGGTGCCCTCACCTGTCTTCATCGGATTATCATTCCAGGTCAGATGGGGCGCTGCTGCGTCCGTTCCAGACGGCAGAAGCGGTACAATTGCCGGATAGTCTCCGCCTGCATCGATGTCCTCGTCATATCGTAAAGCCGCATCATAAATATCTGCAACCAGATCACATTTACGAATGCCAGGTTCGGCTTTATCAACAATACGTTCATGCATGCGTTCAACAATCCTGGCCGCCTTGCGCATATAGGAAAGTTCCTGAGTCGACTTGACCGCTCGCTGCCAGTTCACGAGTGCAGTTGCATCAACAAACTTTGCGTTGGGCAAATGATTTTGAAGAGACTGAAATGCGGCGGCAGAAAACCAATAGTTGTCCATCTCCACACCAATCGTCCCGCCATCCCATTTGCGGTCAATCAGTCTTTCAGAGAGGTAATCCATCGGGTGGCGTTCGGTCGATTGAACGTAATGATCGGGATAGCCGATCAGGCTTTCCGATTTCATGAAGCAGGTTCTTATAGCGCCATTTGCGTCCTGCTCGCGCCCAAACCAGACCGGCTCGTCCTGCAAGCCCAGAATTACACATTGATGAACATAAAAAGACCAGCCGTCATAGCCGGTCAGCCAGTTCATGTTCGAGGGATCAGATACGATCAACACGTCAATCCCGCGTTCGAGCATGGATTGGCGGGTTTTCTGGATACGCTGCTCATACTCTTCAAGCGTGAAATTTAGACTTGCCCGAACCATATACGCACCTCGAACTATATCTACTGGGTTAAAAACCTCATTCAGGGCAACAGTGCTGCAGACCGAATTTCAAAACGCGTGGATTTCCAATGATATGGGCAGGCCGATCTGATCACAAGTTGCGTTCGATCGCACGGAGCAGATTGAAACGAGTCTTACCGGTGTTACCGCCGAGCAAGATTACAAATCTCACAAGGCCATGGTTGGAAGTCACCGCATAACCGGCGAGTGTCTTGACCCCCGCAATGGTACCGGTCTTGTATCTCGAGCCCGCACGGCTCTTGCGAAGCAGTTCAGCGTGCGGCGCAAACTGATCAAGCAGCATGGCAAGCCCGTGGGCGGTGAATTGATTTGAAGGGCTGATGCCCGAACCCTCCTCAAGCTTGATGTCCTTTACAAGATCATGTTCGATGAAAAGCCCGCCTGCAATCTGAAGCGACTTCGCAAGACTGACAGGGCCGCCCAGCCTGTGGGCGCCGATCTGAAGAAAAATCTGGTTCGCGATGTAGTTGTTTGAACCGATAAGCATCAGCTTGACCAATTCGGCCAGATCGCGGGATTGACGATGGACATATACAGGCTTCAGGCCTTCAGGAACCGAGCCGATTGAAACATCGCCCTCAACGCTCCCGCCAGCCTTTGCAATAAATTCGGCGATCAGTTCGCCGGCATATCTTGCACCCACGGAAAGATCATCCTGTGGAAGGCTTATGCGACCACGACCGGAGGGTCCGCGTGAACGAAACTGTTCGACCGCCAGTGGCGTTATCGGGGTTTGCTTTTCCGCAGATGTTACTTTCTTGCCGGAGCGCCTTGCATAGATTGTGTTGAAGTTGGCAGCGAGCGCTGAATTCGGTGCGTT
>JBCCEP010000502.1:0-2694 GCA_039030215.1 Pseudomonadota bacterium | reverse complement strand
ATTCGGTATTGAAGACGTTGGTTTGCTTTGGTGACTCCAATACACATGGCACTCCGCCGATGCGAAGGGATGATGACAAGCGCCGTCTTGAATATGAACGGCGTTGGACAGGCGTTGCCGCAAATCTCCTTGGCAGTGGTTGGCGAGTAGTTGAAGAGGGATTGCCAGGACGCACCACAGTCCATGATGATCCGATTGAAGGCCGCCACAAGAATGGTCTTTTGGCTTTGCCAATGGTCCTTGAAAGCCATCGACCGATCGACATGCTTGTCATTATGCTCGGAACGAATGACCTTAAGACCAGGTTCTCGGTGACAGCAGCAGACATAGCATGTTCAGCGGGCAAACTTGTTGAGGCGGCTGCAAGTTGGCCATGTTGGTCAGACGATGCAAACCCTCGAGTTCTTTTGGTTTGTCCGGCGCCAATTGCCGAGGTGGGAACCTTAAGAGATATGTTTGCAGGCGGCCTTGAAAAATCAAACTTGCTCGCCGGGCAATTTGCAGAAATTGCTGGTCGTCTGAATTGCGAATTTTTAGATGCCGGAACTATAGTCACCTCCAGTTCTATAGACGGAGTTCATCTCGATGAATCTGCCCATCAAGCCTTGGGCGTGGCAATCGGCCAAAAGATAAAGACACTGCACCAGGAATGAACACTATGTGTTCCAGGAGCTGCATCGCCAGGAGACCTTGATGCTAAAAAACATAAATCCGCTTTTGAATGCTGATGTTCTGTATGCGCTTCGAGCGATGGGTCATGGCGATGACCTGATTATTGCCGATACCAATTTTCCGGCGCATTCGGTTGCCAGCCAGACATCACTTGGAGAATTGCTTCATATTGACCGGTCCTGCGCCGAAGTCGCCGAGGCGATCTTGTCGGTAATGCCACTCGACAATTTTGTCGATGATGCTGCAGCCCGGATGGAAGTCGTCGGAAATCCGGGCGAAATACCGCCGGTTCAACAGGAAGTGCAGGCGGTGATCGATCAGGCGGAGGGAAAGAGCTGGCCGATGATCAGCATTGAGCGGTTTGCGTTTTACGAACGCGCCAAAAGTGCATTCTGCGTGATCCAGACCAGCGACCGCCGGTTTTATGGTTGCTTTGCCTTTCGCAAGGGCGTGATTGGTCCGGATGAATAAGTCTATTACGGGAAGCGCGTCGTGAGCCAAAACAAGCCGATTACAATCCTGGGAATATTTGTTGCTGATACCTCATACCGGGCGAATCGTCCGCCGCGTATGGGGGAAACAATATTGGGAAACTCGTTTGCGCTTGGTCCGGGCGGGAAGGGGTCCAACCAGGCTGTTGCAGTTGCCCGGCTGGGCGGTGACGTCCATCTGATAACACGCCTGGGCGACGATGCCTTTGCCGATCTGGCAATCAGGACCTGGAAAGATGCCGGTGTGAAACCTGAAGCAACACGCGACCAGGAAAGCTATACCGGTGCTGCGTATATCTTCATCGAGGAGGCCAGCGGCGATAATGCCATTATTGTCTGCCCCGGTGCCGCGACTGCGATTTCGGCTGAAGACATTGATGCAAGGGCTGATCTCATTGCCTCTTCGTCGATCTTGATGACGCAGCTGGAACAACCCATTCCCGCGGCGCATCGTGCACTGGAAACGGCCAGGAAAAACGGCGTTACCACGATCCTGAACCCGGCGCCTGCAGCCCCGCTTGACGGCGAGATCATTTCCCTTTGTGACTTTATTACGCCAAACGAAACCGAAGCATCGGAATTGACCGGACTTCCGGTCAACAATGTCGAAGAAGCAAAGACTGCTGCTTCTGCGCTGGTCGACATGGGTGCCGGCGCGGCGGTGATCACGCTCGGCGAAAACGGCGCTCTTTTCCATGATGGAAAGTCGATTGAAACCGTACCCGTGATTTCGGCAGGTCCAGTCGTTGAGACGACCGGCGCTGGTGATGCTTTCAATGGCGGGTTTGCAACCGCCCTGGCGCGAGGCATGGAACCCGTAGAAGCGATGCGATTTGGCTGTGCGGTGGCTGGCTTATCTGTAACCAGGGCAGGCACTGCTTCTTCAATGCCCTTGCTTTCGGAAGTTGAAGCGCTTCTGGCTCAATAAAATAAACAGCACCAATCAAATGGAGAGACCCTACTGACACAACCTTGTCAGTAGGGTTAGAGATTGAAACTTTGCAACTCCAGCTGCGAAGTCTACCGTACCTGTCATTCGAGATTGAAATTATTGCACGTTAGCCGCCTGGAGATTTGAATGACTTATGATGAGGTTTTATCGCAACGCATGCGAGATGCGCTGGATGGTCTGCCTGCCATCAGCGAGAAGAAAATGATGGGTGGGGTCTGTTTTTTAATAAATGGCAATATGGTTGGCGGGGCTCATCGGGACAAAAAGACTGGCATCGGGAATTTCATGTTTCGTGTCGGAAAGGACAACGAGACCGAGGCCATCAAAGTTCACGGTGCCGGCGAGATGATCATGGGAGAACGGAAGATGGGTGGGTTTGTGCAAGCCGAAGAAGAGATTGAAAACACTGCCTTTACCAATCTTGTATCACTAGCAGTTTCCTTCGCCGGTTCATTGCCGCCAAAATGAACAAAAGCAGACAGAGGACGCTTCCATGACATCTGAATCGAGCCCATATTTTACGAACGGGACTCTGGAGTTCCTGAAAGACCTGAAGCGAAACAATAATCGGGAATGGTT
>JBCCEP010000501.1:0-2708 GCA_039030215.1 Pseudomonadota bacterium | reverse complement strand
ATTTCTCCAGCGTGATTTCCAGGTTTTCCAGATGCAGTATGTCGAGTGGCACATAGTCGCGATTGCCGGAGCGAATCCGCTCCATTGACGGCTGATATTCACCACGCCAGGAATCAGCAAAGGCGAGGGGATCGATATCAATATCCTTTGCCAAAAATACAGGTCGCGCGGCATCTGCAACGCCGGTTCGCCAGTCGACCAGCGTTCCAAAAACGTCGAAGATGATTGCCTCGACCTGACGCATCGCCTTGTCCTTACTGCTTCTATTGTTGCCGAAATTTCAGCCGGATAGTGCCTGTCAATCGGATGCTTGCCAAGCCTGAGGTGCCGATTGTGGATTGTCACAGTTTCTTTGCAAATCTGTCACAAGGCCGAAATCGGTGCGCCGCATGAGTGACGGGTTATCAAATCATTAGAGAGGCCTGAAATGAGATCTTTACTAAGCATGAGCGCGGCGATTTTTGTGCTCCTGGGCGGAACCGCGTCCGCTGACCCGGTGTTCAACCGGATCGCGTCGTTCCCGGTCAATACAAATTTGCCTTCTGACATGGCGCAGGATACCGAGACTTCGGCGGAGATCATTACCGTAACAGCCGATGGCATGAAGCTGGTATATTCCGACAGTCCTGCCTCCATGATCGGATTCATCGATATTGCCAATCCGGCAATGCCGAAACCCGGCGGCACGGTCAAGATTGAAGGTGAACCCACCTCGGTAGCAGTCGCCGGCACAATGGTCTTGGCTGGCGTCAATATGTCAGAAAGCTATACGTCTCCATCAGGATTTCTGGCGGTGATCGATCCTACACAAATGGCAGTAGTGCAAAAATGCGATCTAGCCGGTCAACCCGACAGCATTGCTGTTTCAGGTGACGGTAGCCTTGTTGCGGTTGCCATTGAAAATGAACGCGATGAAGATCTGAATGACGGTGAAATTCCGCAACTGCCCGCCGGCAACATAAAGATCTTCAAAATTTCCGACGGCATGCCGGATTGCGCCAGCGCGATCACGGCAAATGTGAGCGGGCTGGCGGAAATAGCCGGTGATGATCCCGAGCCGGAGTTTGTCGACTTCAATGACAATAACGAGCTTGCCGTCACCTTGCAGGAGAATAATCATATCGTCGTATTGAACGGCGCTGACGGTTCGATCATCAGCCATTTTTCTGCCGGAGCAACAGACCTTGAAGGCGTGGATACAAAGAACGATCGCCAACTTTCCTTCACCGGAACGCTCAAGAATGTTGTGCGTGAACCTGACGCGGTTCAGTGGATCGACAATGACCGGCTGGTCACCGCCAATGAGGGTGATTACAAGGGCGGATCACGCGGGTTCACGATTTTCTCGAAGTCCGGCGAAGTACTTTATGAGTCTGGTCCTGATCTGGAACATCGTATCGTGATGGCCGGCCATTATCCCGAAAAACGTTCCGGCAAAAAGGGTGGTGAACCCGAAGGGCTGGAAGTCGTCACGATTGGCGACAAAACCTATATTGTCGTGTTGTCCGAACGCGGGTCGATCGCAGGTGTCTATGTCGATACCGGTACTGCACCTGAATTCCTGCAGTTGATCCCGACCGGTCTGGGTCCGGAAGGTGCGATTGGCATTCCCGAGCGCAACCTATTGGCAATCTCTGCTGAAGTTGATCTGATCGAAGATGGTGGCGTGCGTAGTCATGTGACCCTCTATGAACTCCAAGAAGGTGAACCCAGCTATCCGATGATTGTTTCCGGCAAGGATGATGCGGGCAATCCAATCGGGTGGGGCGCACTGTCCGGCCTCGCAGCGGATCCCAAGCAGGCCGGTATCCTGTATGCGGTCAACGATTCCTTCTATGGTGGTCAGCCAACCATTTTCACGATCGATGCTAATCAGAAGCCTGCGAAAATTTCCAAAGCATTGCGGGTGACGCGCAATGGTCATCCGGCACAGCAGCTGGACATGGAAGGCATTGCCACCGACGGTGAGGGTGGCTTCTGGGTTGCCTCGGAAGGCCGTTCAGATCGTGCGATTGCGCATGCCATCTATCACGTGAATTCGGATGGCGAGATCACACAGGCAATCGGCCTGCCCGAGAAACTGTCCTGGGTTGAAAAGCGCTTCGGATTTGAAGGCATCACGGTCCTGGGCGATGGCGATGATGAAACGTTATGGATGTCGGTCCAGCGCGAATGGGGTGATGATGAAAAAGGCCTGGTGAAGCTGGTTTCCTATAACCTCAAGAACAAGGAATGGGGCGCTGTTCATTACCCACTGACCAAGGGTGAAAAGGGCTGGGTCGGACTTTCCGAAATTTATGCCCATGGCGACCATGTCTATATCATCGAGCGTGACAACCAGATCGGTGATGCAGCCAAGATCAAGAAATTGTACCGAGTGCCCGTTTCAGACCTGAAACCGGCCTCGCTTGGCGAAAAACTGCCGGTTGTCGTCAAGGAGGAAGTACGCGACTTTATCGATGACCTGAAAGCCACCTATGGTTATGTTGTCGACAAGATTGAAGGTTTTGCAATCGATGCGGAAGGTACCGGATATGCGGTTACCGACAATGACGGTATCGATGATTCCAATGGCGAGACGCTTTTCTTCAATATCGGGAAAGTCAATCCTCAGTCATAAAGTAAAGCAAGAATCAAAAGGGGCCGGGATGATGTTCCGGCCCCTATATTTTTTCAGGCAATTTTAGCGACCATTGCGATCCCGGTCT
>JBCCEP010000500.1:0-2718 GCA_039030215.1 Pseudomonadota bacterium | reverse complement strand
ATTTGAAGCGTCCTTTTCTCTCATAAAGACTGTTTGATTTGTGGGAGGCTTGTTGCCTGCCGATGAAACCAAGATAGGGGAGGACCACAAATACCGCTGTGCATTTGCGCACAGGGCGAAACAAAAAAACAAAAACAGCAAAAAACCCGATCAGCGCGGTAAATTAACCAACAGCTAACCGTTTTTGATAATTCGCGGGTCGGAAAGGGCCGAAATAACAATCTGTTTGGATGTAGATGCTATTGTGACGGCAATATCGGATGCGTTTGCAGATTCTGCGCATCTGCACTTGTTTGGAGACATGTGATGAAGATCGTCATGATAGCAGATGATTCCCCGGTAATCCGCAAAGTAGCGCGCCGGCTGTTGGAAGACATGGAGTTGGTTGTCGTGGAAGCTGGAGATGGCGCCCAGGCGATTTCCATGTGTCGTGACAACATGCCGGATATTCTGATCATCGACTGGGATATGCCGGGTCGTTCCGGCGTGGATGTGGTCGCAGAGATTGCCCGCATGCCCGCATCTGAAAATACTGTGATATTTTACTGCACCAGCGAATTGAACATTTCAGAAATGACGAAGGCCAAGCGGGCAGGTGCCAAGGGTTTCCTGATGAAACCGTTTAACCGTACGATTCTACACAAGAAATTCATGGAAGTTGGTGTTGTTAATCCTGATGAACAGGCCGCCTGATTGAACGGCATCTGTCCTTTCAACCCTACATTCAGCTTATCAACATGCCAAAAAAGAACCCCGCCGGCTGGGCGAGGTTCTCAAATTGATCAGCTAAGGTGCGTTTGGCTGAGAAATTTCAAGCCTTATGCAATTTCGCGCATTTCGTTTGGATCCGGTTCACGTAGGACGTAGCCGCGTCCCCAAACCGTTTCAATGTAGTTCAAGCCATCTGCGGCTGCGGCAAGTTTCTTGCGCAATTTACAGATAAATACGTCGATAATCTTCAATTCGGGCTCATCCATACCGCCGTATAGATGATTCAGGAACATTTCCTTGGTCAGGGTAGTACCCTTGCGCAAGGATAGCAGTTCCAGCATCTGATATTCCTTGCCGGTCAGATGGACGCGCTGTCCGGCGACTTCAACGGTCTTGGCATCGAGATTGACGACAAGATCTCCAGTTGTAATGACCGATTGGGCATGACCCTTGGAGCGACGTACAATTGCATGAATGCGTGCGACCAGTTCATCCTTGTGGAATGGCTTGGTCATGTAGTCATCGGCACCAAATCCGAGACCGCGAACCTTGTCTTCAATTCCTGCAAGACCGGAAAGAATGAGGATCGGTGTCTTTACCTTTGAAAGACGAAGCGTTCTGAGAACCTCGTAACCCGACATATCCGGCAGGTTAAGATCAAGAAGAATGATGTCATAGTCGTAAAGCTTGCCCAGATCGACGCCTTCCTCACCGAGATCGGTGGTATAGACATTGAAGCTTTCAGATTTAAGCATCAACTCTATGCTCTGGGCGGTAGCGCTGTCGTCCTCTATCAGCAATACGCGCATTATAATTCCCCTTCTCTCACCGCTGTGTGGATGCCGGATCTTCAGACTTGTCCCCGACCTGGCATGCCTGCATTCGTTTCTTCAAACCAAATGCTGATGCATAATGGTTAACAAATTGTAATTCTCTTGCGCAAGTCTCCTCTTAAAAATTCAATTAACCGACATAAGTCGCTGAATTTATTAAGAAATATTAGACGAAAAAAGCTCGCGCACTACATTAAGAAATCGGATTAAGCGAATCACGCCCAAATATTTGTATTCTTCGGTCAGTTTTTTGCGATTCACGCAGATTCTGGCCTTCGAATTTACCGGCTCTTAATGCGTCGGCCTTATGATTAAGAATAGATATGAATGAATGGTTACCAAAAGTGCTGTTCGTTAAGAATTTCTTGCCCGGACAGTGTTTTTGACTGCCCAATCCGGTCAGGAATGTGGGGTTAAAAATAATTGCCGGAAATCCGGCGTGGTGTGCGTTCGCGCATTCAAGGAGTGTTGAGTATGAAATCGCGTGATAACCTGCTTCGCCTGAAGCATTTCCAAGTCGAAGACAAAACGCGTCAGCTGACCCAGATCGAAATGATGATCGGGGAATTCACCCAGATGGCGACCGAGCTCGACCGGCAAATCCAGATGGAAGAGGAAAAATCCGGCATTACCGACACGACGCATTTTGCCTATCCGACATTTGCCAAGGCAGCGCGCCAGCGCCGGGATAACCTGGAAGGTTCGATCAAGGAATTGATGGTCCAGAAGGAAGGTGCCGAGGAAGCGCTCGCCAACGCTGAAGAAGAGTTGAAGAAAGCTCAGATGCTCGATAATCGCGGCGGCGGTTCGGCCAATGATCCTGTTGTCGATGCACAGGTCGAAAACCGCGCCCTTATTGGTTGAAGTCAATCATCGCCGTGCCGGCTATTGCCAATCATCGGAATAAATCAGTCGGCTACCGGAATCTCGAACGTCATTGACGCCCAGAGCGATTCCCAGACTGCGGGATTGGAATTGCTCGTGGCACTGGTTGGTGGCTCGACAGGTCTGATCACGACAGAATCAACCAGATATTCATAGCCTTGCCGAACAGGAATGTTCACCTTCCCATTTAAATCCGTTTCAAGGATTGAAATCTCTACTGTAACCGGAAGTCCATCTTCAGCCGACGTAATAGACGATCCCGCCCTTTCAAATATCTCGACCTGGGCAT
>JBCCEP010000499.1:0-2722 GCA_039030215.1 Pseudomonadota bacterium | reverse complement strand
CTGATGGGTGAAGTAATTCGTGACCGGTACGGCGACAAGGCAGAATTGCAGCTGATGCAGGTTAAGCGGGGCTTGTTTGGCCGTCCGCAACCCGGTGTGGGTGTGTTTTCCGGTAAGGATGGTTTTGCCAAGGAGATTGGCACGGGAATAGCCACAGGATTACCTGACGCCCTTATCGATGCTGCAGAAGAACGTGCGCTTTGGTCAAGATTCGGGTTGTAGGTAAATGAATGGCGGGCTTGAAGACAAACAGTTTGTACTTCTAAGGAGGGTTCGATGCCGCAATTAATTGGGATTGCTCTGATCGCCTTGGTAGGCTGGTACGCCTGGCGTGTGCTCAAAAGGGAAATGGCGCGGGTAGACAATGAAGTCAGAGAACAGGAAGTTAAGGCGGAGACGAAAGAAGTTACGCCTTTGGAAAAAGACGAGGACGGCGTCTATCGCCCCAAGAAATAAGGACATCCCGTGTCTGAACCCCTGCAATTTCATACAGTTGATGTTTTTACCCAGAAACAGTTTGCCGGAAATCCACTTGCCATAGTCGAGGGCGCTGATGGGCTGGATACTGCAACCATGCAGACAATTGCCCGCGAGTTTAATCTCTCCGAGACGATATTCATCCAGACTCCGGAAGACCCTGAACATACTGCCAAGGTCAGAATATTTTTTCCGACCGATGAGATCCCGTTTGCTGGTCATCCGACTATTGGCTGCGCAATACACCTGGCAATGAAGAAAAATCCCGGCAACAAGAATTTCTCCGAGCTGATTACGCTTGAGGAAGTTGCCGGCCTGGTACCTGTCCATGTGCAGTGTCAGCGCGGACTTTGCATAGCCCAGTTTACAGCACCGGTGGTCCCCTATGCAGCACCAGGTAAAAATCCTTCAGTCGAAATGGCCGCTGCAGCACTGGGGCTGGAGCCGGAAGACATCGGATTTGATGCCCATCAGCCTCGTCAATGGCAGGGTGGGCCGACATTTCTATATGTTCCCGTGAACTCAATTGCTGCGCTAGAAAGAGCGAAACCGAAGGAACCTCACTGGGCCCGGATGGAAGAACATTCCAGCGTTTTTAGCACCTACATCTACACAAATTTGGCCGGTAGCAACGCTGGATTCCAGGCTCGGATGTACGCGCCAAGCGCCGGGATTGCCGAAGACGCTGCAACCGGCTCAGCCTCGGCGATTCTTGCAGCACAATTGCTTGATGCCGGCGAGTTGTCGGACGGGACCAACTCATACAATCTCCGCCAGGGATATGAGATGGGCCGCCCATCAGACATCGGGCTGGAAGTCGACGTGGAAGATGGAAAAATCACCGCGGTCCGTATTTCAGGTTCTTCGGTTCCGGTAAGTTCGGGCCAATTGACCGTGACTTGAGTCGGCCTTTTTCGCCCGACTTGGCCCTCAATCGGTCTCCTTACTTGACCATGATCACATTCCCCGGCATAGCAGCGGGGAAATTTTCCGATGCGATCAAGGCTGAACATGACTGCTGATCTTCCCGCCCACATGCACCCGACGCGTTCATTTCAGGGCCTGATTCTGACCCTGCATGAATATTGGGCCGAATATGGCTGTGTCGTCCTGCAGCCTTATGACATGGAAGTAGGAGCTGGAACCTTTCATCCGGCAACAACCTTGCGTGCCCTTGGGCCCAAAAACTGGAATGCCGCCTATGTTCAGCCGTCACGGAGGCCAACCGATGGCCGGTATGGCGAAAACCCCAACCGGCTCCAGCATTACTATCAATATCAAGTGCTGCTGAAACCGTCCCCGCCGGATCTCCAGGAGCTTTATCTGGGTTCTCTTTATGCCATTGGAATTGACCCGAAATTGCATGATATCCGGTTTGTCGAGGATGACTGGGAAAGTCCCACACTTGGCGCCTGGGGACTGGGATGGGAAGTCTGGTGCGACGGGATGGAAGTCAGCCAGTTCACCTATTTCCAGCAGGTTTGCGGCTTCGAATGCGCGCCCGTTTCTGGTGAACTGACCTATGGCCTGGAACGGCTGGCAATGTATGTTCAGGATGTTGACAACGTCTACGACCTGAATTTCAACGGCCGCGAGGGGCAAGAAAAGGTCACCTATGGCGAGGTTTTCCAGCAAACCGAGCGGGAATATTCACGCTGGAATTTCGACGTGGCTGATACCGATACCCTGTTTCGACATTTCGAGGATGCAGAAGCCGAATGTACCAGAATACTGGGCCAGGAAGCGGTCGACCCGACGACAGGCACGACTATTGTGATGGCCCATCCCGCCTATGATCAGTGCATCAAGGCCTCCCATGCCTTCAACCTTCTCGATGCGCGCGGGGTTATCTCGGTCACCGAACGCCAAAGCTATATCTTGCGGGTACGAACGCTCGCCAAAGCCTGTGGAGAAGCGTTCCTGCAGACCGAAGCGGGTGGTGGTGTTTCTGCCTGATTGGGTGTTCGGCAAGCGGCCTACTTCACGCCTGTGGATTAAATGCCCGGTCATACGAATATCGCCTAAAACATGCGAAGCTCTTGGCGAAGACGAATCGGATAGGTGGGAAATATGGATAATCTGATCATTCTTGTGGTTCTGGCGGTGATCGCCCTGTACGCTGTGTCGCTTTACAACAAGCTGGTCAAACTCCGGCAGATGGTAAGCGAAGGCTGGAGCGGGATAGAAGTGCAATTGAAGCGCCGCGCCGACCTGATCCCCAATCTGATGGAAACCGTCAAAGGCT
>JBCCEP010000498.1:0-2741 GCA_039030215.1 Pseudomonadota bacterium | reverse complement strand
GTGAGAGATCCTTCCAAGCTTGTGTAGTAGTCAATGTTTTTGCAGGTGCGTCAGGTACACCAACCCAAGGTTGTGCGGTAGTAACCCGTTTCTTCATGCTTGTTTACAAAACTCGTGCCGGTGCCAATTTCACAGGAAATCATTGGCTTGCCTGCGCGCGCCGCCTCCAAAAGCGCGATCCCAAAAGCTTCAGACCGAAGATGGGAAGGTAAGATCAGCCCGCGGCAAAGCGAAAGCAAGGCTTCCTTGTCGTCATCGGAGACCGCCCCAACCATCGTCGCATTTTGTGGCAAGTTTGCAGGGCTGATTTCTAAACTGTCGGCACCACCAACGATGACGAGCGGTATCCCGGTCTGTCTTGCCGCTTCCAGAAGATAGGGTATGCCCTTGTAATATCGTAGCGCACCAACAAAAAGAAAGAAATTGTCCCCAACCTGGCCTCGCCATTTGTCCACCAGCGCCTTGTCCGGGTCTGTCTTTTCCCCGATGCCAACGGGAATAATACTCAGATTGTCGCTGTGGTTTAAAAGAACCGGGCTGGTTTTCGCGTAGTTCGGAGATGTCGCAACAACCGCATCGGCAGCAGAAAGAAACCGGTTCATGATCGGTTTGTAGAACCGTAATAAATTGCGTTGCCTGATGATGTCAGAATGATAGGTGACGACAGACGGCTTGGCGCGGCCATGCAAATAATACAAAACGTCTGCCATTGGCCATGGAAAGTGATAGTGGACAATATCTGCCTTCTTTGCCAGTTTTCGAAATTTTCCGAGTATGGAATAAGACAGGCTGGTCGATGCGACGTGTAAATTTCGCTCAACCCGGTGAACCTGGTGATTGCCGATCTGCAAAGGTTCATCATTCGAATTTTCGTAAAGTGCCAGCACCTGACTTGTGATACCGGAATTTGCCAACCCCTCGGACAATTCGTAAATAACACGGGGAACACCCATGAAATTTTCCGGAAGGTAAGTCTTGTATACGTGTAGAATATTCACGCGTAGGACCTGACTGGTTTGGCACACTTTTTAGATTCAACTGTATTCTAGTTATATCGCAGGCTGTTGATTTTGATACACAAGCCGTCCTGAAAAGACATAAATAACATTGCTATTTATTATGCGAGCAGAGTATTAACTTGGCGTGCGTTTAATGTCGAATAATCGATGAAAAGGTTCAAATAATCATTCACCCGTAACCCATTTCCTGGAAGTTCTCTTCCTGACAAAATTTGTTTTATACCCAGCTCGGGAATGCCCCACCATGATATGCCCTTCGGGATTTGATTTTGCTGCAAGTACGGATAAATGTCCGTCCAGTAATCTGGCTCGTACCGGCCAATCGCCTAAGGTTGTTTCTGAAAATGACCGATTTTAGACACCAGATTACAAGAACCAATGGCTTGGCAGTTTCGCTTACTGTTCTCGGTGCTGCGATTTTTGGAAGTGTTATTTCCGTATTTGTTTGGGCAGGTGGCGTACTGGGGGTTTTCCGCCTGATATTTGAATGGCGGAAAGTGGTAATTCCTGCACCAGTGGCCATTACCGGAGCAGTGTTTGCGCTTTATTTTCTGGCAGAACTGTTCTCGGCAGTCATTAATGATCGAGGTGTCTATGGTCTGATACATGCTGCCGGCAATATCATCTTTCTTTCGTTCATACCGCTTTACATTGTACTGGAGCAACCGCGCCAGCAAATCATTGATATGCTGCTTAAATTGGCCGCACCATTCGCCGCCGCCGCGCTGACATTCGCCATGGTGCAGCTCTATATACTCGACTATCGGCCCCAGGGAGGAGCCAGCAATCCCGGCGTGTTCGCAATGACGACCGCGCTCATCTATGGTGTTAATTTGATCAATCTGAAACGCAATGCCACTTCGATGGCAATTGCAGGGGTAATAATTGCGTTCGTGGCGGTTGTGCTCGCCGGTTCACGACCGATATGGCCGGTACTTTTTTTATTACCTTTGGTTGTTTTCTTGTTTGGCACGAAGATTAACTGGCCTCATTTGCGCCGATCGGCCTTGATCGCAGGTTCTGTTTTCGCAGTGGTCATCGTTGTTGCGCTTTCTGGATATGTGAAGGACCGAATAGATCGCGGCCTATCCGATATTGAGCGCGCTTCCGATGGTGATCTGGCCACGTCCTATGGAAAGCGGGTCTCGATCTGGAGAGTGGCGCTAAGCGCGATCGAGGAGAAACCGTTTTTCGGGCACGGACCAGACACGCCGATAGAGCTCATGAGAGAACGCGCCCGTACGGTTGGCGGTTACCACATCTATTACAACCATTTTCATAATGCCGCATTAAATGAAATGGTCAGAGCAGGTATTCCCGGCGTGATTGCGATGTTCGCAATGTTTGTCGTGCCATTTATTTATTGCTGGCGATCAAGAAATGACCAAGATGGTGGCGATGTAGGGTTTCTTCTTCTGGTCGCGCTTCAGCTGACCTGGCTGCTTAGCGGTACGGTCGGTATCATGTTCAACCATGATATCCTGGATGCGTTGTTCACTTCGGTAACAGCCATCAGTCTTTACTTCTGTTACAGCGACACGACATCAGACAGCGTGGTTTGATACTTGGATCGCTTGCAGATATCTGAATATGGAAGACAATTTTGTCCGGCTGAGCCAGCACCTGGCCACACGTCAGGCTTGTTCCAATGACCCCAGTCTTTGCCCATGGTATTTCTTATCGCGGATTGGCTGCCACCAGGACTTGTTTTCCAGATACCAG
>JBCCEP010000497.1:0-2744 GCA_039030215.1 Pseudomonadota bacterium | reverse complement strand
GCCAGTGTTATCCGCGACCGCGCCCGCAAGACTGCGGTCTTTCCCGAGCCATCGAACCGCAGCTGGCTGGCAATATACCCCTCGCGAATTTTCTCTGCAGAAACACTTCCCGGCTGGATGTTCTGGTTCATGCCACCACCTCCGCCAAAAACGCGGCAATGAGGCAATTACGACAATATTTCAGACCGGTATCCATCATTGACCTATCCCGCCGGTAATCGAATTGGTATCCGGTTCACCGATCATGGCTTCATCCAGCGTGCGTGGGACCGGCAAGGGACGCTTCACTGGCAGGTCTTCAAACGACAGGATCCGGGCCGGATCAGTCTGCTCCAGTTTCAGATCTTCGCTGTGCCGTTCGACGAGTTTCTCCAGCCTGTCCGGGCTGGTCAGCAGGCTCCAGTCGGCACGCAACAAGCCGATCGCCTCGCGTTCGGCTTCAATCTGCGCTTCCAGTTCGGCAACCCGTGCCAATGCCCGTTCGGTCTCATTCTTGACCTTGAAGGTCCAGGTCACGCCCACCATCAGCGCGCCGACCATAATGATGTCGATGGTCCTGAAAATCATGACAAAGCCCCCCGCACATCAAGATCATCAAGCTCCACCAGATTTGGCAGGCCGAATATTGAAAGATCTTCGTCAAGCGCCGGAGACTCTGTCCGGATGCCATATCGAAGCTTGGCCGAGCGCGACCGCGGGTTCTGCTCGATCTCTGTGTCCGTGGCAGTCATCACCCCGCGCTTCTCGATTTTGAAGGTCTGCGCTTTTTCTGCTGCCTGCGGAAGATGCCTGGAAACCGATGCCTGTTTCGAACGATCGGCAAAAAACCGCTTCACGATCCGGTCCTCAAGCGAATGAAAGGTGACGACGACAAGCCGCCCGCCCGCCGCCAGCAGGCGTTCGGCCCCGTGCAACGCACGCGCGAGTTCCTCCAATTCGCGATTGACGAAAATCCGCAATGCCTGGAAGGTCCGCGTTGCCGGATGAATGCGGTCCCCGGCCTTTCGACCGAGAACCGCTTCCACAACAGCGGCAAGATCCAAAGTTCTTGAGAACGGCTCATTCTGACGGCGCTTGGCAATCGCACCAGAAATTCTCGATGCCTGACGTTCCTCACCCAAAATACCGATGATCCGGGTCAGATCGGACTGTTTGACATGATTGACCACATCGGCAGCACTCGGTCCGTCCTGCTCCATCCGCATGTCGAGCGGGCCATCCTTCATGAAGGAAAAGCCTCGCTCTGCCTGATCGAGCTGCATGGAGGAAACGCCGATATCGAGCACCACGCCGTCTACAGACGCGACACCGTTCTCGCGTGCAATCGGCTCCATTTCACTGAACCGTCCGGATACCAGTTTCAACTGATCCGGATACTGCCCCACCAGCGCCTGACCTTCGGCTATTGCTGCGGGATCGCGGTCTATCGCCAGCACATTGGCGCCCGTTTCCAGGATTGCGCTTGTATAACCGCCCGCACCAAACGTCCCGTCGACGATCGCGCTTCCTCGCCCCGGCTGCAAAGCCAGCAGAACCTCGTTGAGCATAACCGGAATGTGACGGGCCGGTCCGCCAGCAGATACATCTTTCCCGTGATCAGATGTGCCGCGGCCCGTCATGATTCTGCCCTTCTGCCGGCAAGCGCCGGGGCATCGGAAGCGGAACCGAGATTGCGACGCAACTGACGAACCTTGGCGCGAGCCTCGGTCCGGTAGGCTGCATGCCTGCCCGGCTCCCATAACCAGAAAAACAATCCGCGCCCCTCAAACAGCACCTTGTCGGTGATGCCGGTATGTTCGCGGATACGATCGTCGAGCGGGATACGCCCCTCGCTGTCGATTTTTACATAAAGCGCGTCACCTAACAGATGGAATGCCCAGATCTCGTATTCCTCCGACAGCGGGTCAATCTCGGCCAGGCGCTTCTCATACCACTCCGTCATCGACGGGCCGCCCACCTCTGCTACAGGATGGTCAACCGAGAACATCACATGCAGCAAATTCTGCCCGCCAAGGACCGTGCGGAAATGCGCGGGGATCGAAACCCGCCCTTTCTTGTCGACATTATTGATCGTGCTGGATGCAAACCGATCCATAACCTTTCCCGCACTAAAACACGGGGTATGGGATATCATGGGAAAATATGGGGGTCAATGGGAATGACTGGGCAAACCCGGACTTAATTGGGTTTGGTTAATTGGTGTAGCATTGGGGTTGTTGCCGAAATCCTAACGCAAAACCCCTGCCAACGGCCTGAGTCATAGCCGCGCAGGGGTTTCAATTGTCTTTCGAGGGGTAATTGAGCGGTCTTCAAACCGCTCTCGAAGACGCCCCACAGGCACTTTGAGGGTTGTTTCGGTGGCGACAATTGATCAATTTGTGATTGTTCAATTACGGGCATGCGGTGCCAATCGGAGCACTGCACATGTTGATTATCGAAGAAATTGATCCAAGACCGGCAAGTTTATTCAGGAACTAGCAACTGCATATGCAGCGAAAATCATGTAGTTTCGGGCGATGAAACTGCGAAACCCATTTGCTCCGGCTTACAAGCGATTATGCCGACAACAATGGCAACGCATGCGCAATCGTATCGGCTTTGAACTTACCATTAAGATGGACAATCTCCAGGAACGGTTTTCGCTGATATGGATGATTTTGATTAGCTTCCAAATCCGATTTGGCCTCTGGATTTTTAGATGTGCATTCTACATGGTCGAAGGTTGGTTTATCTCCGCACTAATT
>JBCCEP010000496.1:0-2745 GCA_039030215.1 Pseudomonadota bacterium | reverse complement strand
TATTGTTATCCAGATTGGACCACGCCATGAGATGTGGATGAGCGTTGCCAATGCAATGATGGTAGTCGGCTCGAAGGCACTTAAAGTGAAATTAAATCCGCCCAGCTTCAGATAGCTTTGGAATGCCAGAAACTGCAGAGCCGCAATATAGACCGCAATGATGACGGCAAGCACAAAAGCCCGGCCATACTCCGACAATTCGATAGCATCTGTATGACCCGTCACACCCGCGCGTCTGCGCTTGATCGCTGTGTAACCCAGGATCAACGCCATGATTAGAAGCGAGCCGGAGGTAATGAACGGCAAAAGACCCGGAGCTGTTACTAGGTCTCCGGGCATTGGCAATGCCACGGATGCGGCCATGATAATGATCGACAAAAGAACCAGGAAAGCGGCTGCGATCAGATCGAGAAGCGGTGAGGCATAGCCCGAACTGGCATCTTCACCCTCGAATTTCACCGCATCTTCCTGCGTCTGACTCATACCAGCCATTTCCCCAATTCATTCGAACAGGAAACCTGCACCCAACAGGCAGGTGCAGGTCTTGTCGTTTTGCTGCGATCAGCCTTTGGTCGGCGGCGGCGTATAGCCCTCAGGCGGCCACCAGCTTTCGAAATCCGAAGGCGCTGGCAATCCCAGATCGGCTGCCGATTTTACCGGAGCGCCAATCTGATCGGCAAACTTGTTGAACGTATCCACCGTGATGACTTCCAACTTTGCAGCCGTCTTGTCGGCCTCTTCGCCGGTGCGTACATCCAGCTCGAAGAACTTGTTGTCGATCATCTCCTTGAAGCCTTCGGAATTGGCAGCAGCCACGAAGGCATCCTGCACTTCCGCTAGAACTTCAGGCGGCGTGTCACGCTTCATGATGAAGTTATACGTTCCACCGATAGGCAGGAACGGCTTGATATCCGGCAGGAAATTACCAACAGTCGGCATCACTGCACCATTTTCCAGGGTGATGTCCTTGGTTCCAGTCTGTTGCAGGCAACGCAACTCACCAGCACGGACAAGATCGACATGTTCGTGAACTCCGCCACCGGCAATGTCTGTCTCGCCTTGCAGACCGGCCAATGTCGCGGCCTTGCCACCCTTATAGGGAACATATTTCAGCTCGATATCGGCAAACGATCCGACGATCATCGCCAGCTCATGCCACAACCCACCAGTACCTGAAGTGGATATAGAGATCTTTCCGGGGTCAGCTTTCGCTGCCGCAACGACGTCATCAAATGTCTTGAATGGCGAATCGACCGGCACTGACCAGCTGGCAATCGCGCTTGCTGCCTGGAAGAATACCCACTCTTCCCAGGGGATCAGTTCGACATGACCCATCACGCGGACAAACTTGTTGTAGTTTGCGCCACCAAGAACAGTATAACCATCCGGCTTTTGGCCATGGACAAATTGGGTTGCCACAGCACCGACCGCACCAGGCTTGTTCTGGACGTTAATGGTCCAGCCCTTGGCCTTGGCCATCTCGTCGGCGATCTTGCGCATGATCGTATCGGTACCACCACCGGCGCCATACATCACGACCACATTCAATGGCCGCTCCGGAAAACTCTGGCCATAGGCAGTTCCAGGCATGCTGATCTGAAATACTGCGGCACCAGCGGCCGCTCCTGCCAGCAACTCTCGCCGGCTGATACCGGTTTTGATTTTATCCGTCATTTTTTCCTCCCGGGTTTTGGCGCTAATTCTGTGTTGCAGCGCCAGAATTATGTCGCCCAATTTCAGCTTTGGTTTCTCATTCCCTTGTAGTTGTTCTCGGCCAAAAATTGGTTGACCTCTGGTTCAATTTCAGTCTCCATCAGGGCATTCCATCGATTGTTGAAACCAAACAATGCGATCACTGCGCCGATCTCGACAATTTGCGCATCGGTGAAATGTTTCTTCAATTCGGCCATGTCGTCAATAGAGGCATGTGACGGACATTGACCACCGGTCAGCGCCACTCGCAAAGCAGCGCGTTCCGCGTCGGAAAATTCTGGCGAGGTTTCGAACTCCCAGATCGCATCAAGTTTGGCCTGACTGACGCCATTGTCAGCACCGTTCTTGAAGGTATGTGCCGAACAATACCGGCAACCATTCGACAGGCTCGAAACATGGGCAACCATCCATCGCAACTCCGCTGGTACAGTACCCTCAGGATTGCGTACAACCGCCCGAATTAGGCCTAAAACCGCGGCTGCGATTTCCGGTCTGTGTGAAAGTGTCAACATCGAATTTGCTGTAAATCCGGTGGCTGAAGCCAACCATTTTATGTCGTCGGCAGCCTCTTCGGACTTGTCAATTGAAACCGGGGTAATATGAGCCATGGTCAAACCTCGCCGACAGTAATTTTCCTGGCGCTCAAGGCCAGCGCAATTTTGAACTTTGTGACGATCCGGAACTCCAGAAATTCCATTGTTTCTCCAGCGCAATTACCAGTCTCAATCGCAAATATGACTGATTATTGACCTCCCTGGTTAATGATACTTGCTAATACCAATCATCAAGATTTGTGATAGCCTTGATCGGTGTTAATACTGGCTTAAGGTAGTCTGAACTGATAAACGGCGATATAAAATCATCCAGTTCGAAAAGGCGCAAATTGGTTAACCAATATGACTGAACCGCAAGCCCATATTCCGACGGAAGTCTATCTGGATTTTCTGGGCAGGACAATTGAAATCCACTGGAACTATCATGCGATATTGATGTTTTCGATCTGGATGGTTCTGGTACCGTTTTGTGTGATTG
>JBCCEP010000495.1:0-2750 GCA_039030215.1 Pseudomonadota bacterium | reverse complement strand
GATTCAAAACCTTTTCGAAACCAGGAACGGCGTTGCTCGGCCGTACCATGGTTGAAGGCATCGGGCACTACATAGCCCTGGGTTTTTTTCTGTATCGTGTCATCCCCAATCTGATTTGCAGCCACCAGCGCTTCTTCCAGATCGCCTTGCTCAAGCCAGCCTTGCCGCGCAACATAATGCCCCCACACACCAGCAAAACAATCGGCCTGTAACTCGACCTTGACCGACATCCGGTTTACTTCCAGCTTCGGCATGGATTGGCGCATTCGATTGAATTGCGGCAGGATCCCGATCACGTTTTGAACATGATGCCCGACCTCATGCGCAATAACATATGCCTGGGCAAAATCGCCCGGCGCGCCAAATTGCTGCGCCAGCTGCCGAAAGAATGTTAGATCGATATATACCCGGTTGTCGCCCGGACAATAAAACGGACCGGATGCAGACGATGCCGAACCGCAAGCCGAACGCACACCTCCAGAGAACAGTACCAGTTCCGGCTTGGGATACTGCTTTCCATAGGACTTGAAAATCTCGGTCCAGACTTCCTCGGTTGAACCGAGTATGGTGGCAACGAACTGCCTCATTTCGTCTTCACGACCGCCCGTTCCGGTAGTTCTGTCAATTTGCGGCGATGTAGTATTCGGGCTGGTCGATGGATTTAGTCCGCCACCCAGGCCACCACCAAGTCCGCCCAACAGATTGAGCGGATTTATACCTAGCATCCACAAGACCAGGCCGATCACGATTAGGGTCCCGCAGCCGAAGCTGCCGCCACCGCGCCTGCCGCCCATAGGGATACGGATACCGCCACCCCGCCTGCCACCGGGAAATCCAATCCCGCCCGGCAGGCCCATTCCGCCGCCGCCCGACTGGCCCCTCATGTCACGGACATTGCCGCTTTGACGTCTACCTCTCCACCGCATATGCCAGCTCCCGGAACCTCTATTCTCACTTGATTTGTGGGATTATCGCTCTGCCGCACACGTAATCATAAACGACCTCCGATGCAAAGTGCCCTTACAGCGAATTCCTAGCTGTTAAAAGGTCGATTTTTGCGCCTGCCCCCCCTTTCCCTGCGGGTCGCAATACCCTACAAAGCAATTTTAGCCAGACAAATTGGTTTTCAAAACGGACGGTCTACCGTCCGTTTGTTTTGTGACGACTGTCAGGCTAGGCAATGTTGCCGATCTCGAGACAATTCTACCTAGACCCCGATCTCAGCCAGATCGAAATTCGGACCGGAATTCATTCATGCCAAAACGTACCGATATTGATACAGTTCTGATAATCGGTGCAGGGCCGATTATCATCGGCCAGGCCTGCGAATTTGATTACTCGGGAACGCAAGCCTGCAAGGCGCTGAAAGCCGAGGGCTATCGGATTGTCCTGGTTAACTCCAATCCCGCGACAATCATGACGGACCCCGATCTTGCCGATGCCACCTATGTGGAGCCGATCACACCAGCCGTCGTGACCAAGATCATCGAAAGGGAAGTATCCGAGCGCCCCGATGACAAGCTCGTCATCCTGCCGACAATGGGCGGACAGACAGCCTTGAACACAGCATTGTCCCTCAAACAGATGGGGGTTCTCGATAAGTGGAGTATCGAGATGATCGGCGCCGATGCCGCAGCGATCGACAAGGCGGAGGATCGTAAACTGTTCCGCGAAGCCATGCGGAAAATCGGCCTAGATACACCGATTTCCAGACTTGCCAATGCAACGGAAATCAAGAGCCAGGACAAGGCGCGTCACCGCGAAATGCTGGACCAGCTTAAAGCAGAACATGGAGAGGGTGAGAAATTCGAAGCAGCGGCCGCAGCCTTTGAGAAGGAATGGGCGGATGCTGAGCGGGACAGAAAGGAACGCTACAAGGCCCATGCTCTGGCCATTGCCTCTGATGCGCTCAAGGATGTCGGATTGCCGGCGATCATCAGGCCCTCTTTCACGCTCGGCGGAACCGGTGGAGGCATCGCCTATAACAAGAGTGAGTTTTTCGAGATTGTCGAAGGCGGTCTCGATGCATCACCGACAACCGAGGTGCTGATTGAGGAGTCGGTTCTGGGCTGGAAAGAGTTCGAGATGGAAGTCGTTCGCGACAAGGCGGACAATTGCATCATCGTGTGCTCCATCGAGAACATCGACCCGATGGGCGTTCATACCGGTGATTCAATAACCGTTGCGCCTTCCCTGACGCTGACCGACAAGGAATATCAACGCATGCGGGATGCCTCGATCGCCGTATTGCGCGAAATCGGGGTGGAGACCGGCGGTTCAAATGTCCAGTTTGCTGTAAATCCGGAAAACGGTCGCCTGATCGTCATCGAGATGAACCCGCGTGTCTCGCGGTCATCGGCGCTGGCATCAAAGGCCACTGGTTTCCCGATCGCCAAGGTCGCAGCCCGATTGGCGGTTGGCTACACGCTGGACGAATTGGAAAACGAGATTACCGGCGGCGCAACCCCGGCCTCGTTCGAGCCGTCGATTGACTATGTCGTCACTAAAATTCCCCGCTTCGCCTTTGAGAAATTTCCAGGCGCTTCCCGCAATTTGACCACCGCGATGAAGTCGGTCGGCGAGGTTATGGCCATTGGCCGGACATTTGCAGAATCGATGCAAAAGGCCCTGCGAGGCCTGGAAACCGGGTTGACCGGGCTTGATGAAATCGAGATCCCCGGACTGGGTGAAGGCGATGACCGTAATGCAATCCGTGCGGCACTTGGTACGCCAACGCCAGACCGGTTACG
>JBCCEP010000494.1:0-2766 GCA_039030215.1 Pseudomonadota bacterium | reverse complement strand
TTCTGTTGAAGGCAGTCTTCCAAAAATTGTTATCTGACAGGCGAAAGGAAGGTTTGTCATTTCCAGAAAAATCGATAAAAATATTTCATAAAATAAATAATAATATTTTCGGGAGGAAAAGATGAAGAAATCGATGTTTTTTGGCGCGCTGCTCGCTGCTGTCCTGCCTCTGTCGATTGCCAATGCAAATGCGGCACCCTGCCTGAAAGTAACACTAACCGGCACCCAGGGTGGGCCACCGGTATTCCAGGGCCAGGCGGGTTCAGGGACGCTCGTCGAATATGGTGAGGAGGAAAATAATTGCGGTAACATCAAGCTGCAGTTTGATACCGGTCGAGGAACGACCCAGCGCCTGTCGCAGGCCAAGGTTCCGGTTGGCAAGCTAGATGCGATATTTTTTACCCATCTGCATTCCGATCATTCAGAAGGTCTTGCGGACATGTTGCAGATTCGCTGGCATTTCAATTCTGGCGGCCCGAAAGTCGATCTTGTCTGCAGTGAGGATGTTACCTCGCCTGCCGGCCACACAATGAGCTGCGCAAAGTTTGCCCAACATATTGGCGATCCGCTCATTCAATCCGGCGAAATGGCGCAGCGGCTATTGGAAAACAAGAAGCGTCTGGCTGGCGGGCCAGCCGATATAATCAATCTGATGACATTTGCCGCGACGGACGAGCCTGCGGTTGTCTGGTCAAAGGATAACGTCTCGGTCAGCGCAATTCGTTCGACGCATATTGCGGGTCATGCCTCCTACCGGGTCGATACGCCTGGGGGCAGCGTGGTCATCGGCGGGGATGCCGGGAATGATACCCGCAAGCCGCCCAGGGTGACTTCAACATCAGCCCAGGTGGAGAAACTCGCCCAAGGTGCCGATATAATCGTGCACTCGACCATTCATCCGGTCATGGGACCTGACAAGGATAGTGGATTTCCGCCGCCGGTCTATTTTCGACAGAGTACGGCCAAGGATCTCGGCGCCATGGCGGAACGTGCGGGTGCCAAACATCTGGTTTATACGCATCTGATCCCACCGATGGGTGCTGCCAAACAGGGCCCGTTTCCAATACCCGGTGGTGCACTGACGGAAGATGATTACAAGGCTTCCGCAGTAGAAGGGGGATATACCGGCAATGTCGTGGTCGGGACGGATTTAACGACCGTGCAACTACCCTAAGAGGTGAGCCGGTACGGCGCGTAAGGACCAAGTTTGTCTGTCAGCGCTGTACCTGCCACGGTGATTGCCTCCCGGTATTTTTGCTTGACCGGCGGCGTAATGAACGCATCGATCGCAATACTGAATGACGGTCGTGCTGCAAAGCGGGCCATCCAATTTGAGATGGCCGGCTTGTCCTGCCAATAGATGGATAATCCGAGCATTCCCAACCGGTGGAGGAAGGGAATTATCGCAGCGTCTGCCAGTGAGAACCGATCGCCAGCCAGCCATTCGGTGCTGCTGGCGGCGGAATTGATGTGCGGGAGATTTTCACGAAGTATCTGCCTTGCGTCCGACACGACTTCAGAGTCGAAGCCATCGGCGACAATGCTCTTGAACTTGGCAGCCTTTTCCTGATCAGGCATTACCGAGAGACGCTCCTCGAGTTCCGCCGGAGACATCGCCGCTAGCCGTTTCCTGTTCACGATGACATAGGTGAATGTGTTTATGGCCTTGTGGAGGTCCAAGCTTCGCTCAAGCCAAATCTCGACAGCCGGATGATACAGGTTTGAGCCTTGTGGTGAGGTGCCGCTGCGGCTTGCACAGAGGAACCGCATGATCTCATTGGATTCAATTATCGTCTGATCATCAGCAAGCAATGTCGGTACGACCGCATGCGGATTGAGCTTCAGATATTCCGGATCGAATTGCTCTCCCTTGGCCAGATCGAGCATATGTCCTGTCCAGTCCAGATTGAGTTCGGCCAGGGTCAATCGGACCTTCTGCGAACAGACTGAGGTGCCGGAGTGGTACAGGACCAGTGATCGCTGATCGTATTCAGTCATAAGATCGATCCCGGTCAAGGACAGATGAGAAGATCAGGCGGCCTTGTTTGCCAGCACCGGCTCGGCTATCGCCTTGAATTCATCGTCGCTCAGGATGTCGCATTTCTTGATGCCAGCCTGTTTTACCGCGTCAAGAATCTCAGCAACCTGTGCATCATCTGCTTCGCCCAGTCCAAGCTGATCGAGCTTATAGGTTATGGAGGCTTTCCCGCTCTTTTTGCCGAGGACAACTTCGCCGACCCTGCCGGTCAATGCGGGATGGGTTCCAAACATCACAAGCGGATCGTGCATGACGTAATTGATGCCGATGCCCGATTCCCGGGTGAAATTACCATCGCCCAGGACCGGCTTGTTTCTTGCAATCGGAATATTGGCGCATTTTGACAATAGCGCACCCAATTCAGGAAGTCTTTCGAGACTATATCCGGTGTCATATCCGTAAAGCAGATGCAGTCCGAGCATCAGCTCTTCAAGCGCTGCATTGCCGGTTCGCTCGCCCAAGCCGTTTCCGCAGCTATGAACAACCTCTGCGCCAGCAGTGACAGCGGCAAGTTCAGTGGCAACGCCCATGCCAAAATCGTTGTGGGTGTGGATTTCAATCGGCAGGCCTGTCATCTTCTTGACCCAGCGGGTCATGTACTTGATCGCTTCGGGGGTGGCGCAACCCATGGTGTCGACGATGCCAATAGAATCGGGCGGGGCTTCGCCCATTATCCCCTTACAAAGATTTTCCAGGTCTTCGGGCCGCGCGCGGGTTGTATCATAGGG
>JBCCEP010000493.1:0-2768 GCA_039030215.1 Pseudomonadota bacterium | reverse complement strand
TGATGAGAACCGGATATCCGATTGCTTCCGCTTCTTTGGTGAGAAAATCAGGGTCCTGATTGTCGCCATGGTAACCGGGCACTACCGGCACGTCTGCATTTTGCATCAGTGCCTTGGCAGCATCTTTCAAACCCATGGCTTCAATCGCTGCCAGCCGTTCAACCCCCGCCTTGGGTAGGCGGGTCATCGCCGTCCACATCAGCAGATTATGGGCATTCAAGCGTTTTCCTTCGGGGCCAGACCAGCCGATATGATAGGTCGCGCGCCGACCGTGCAGAAGAAACAGCATCGCGGCGATTGGGTCTTCTTCGCTATACGCCGTAAAGACCCTTAGGCTTCCCTTCGCCTGATGCCAGGCTGGAACTAGGGCCGGCGGCAGAGCCGTATAGCGTTGCGCACGCTGTCGGGCCGCTTCTTTTTCCAGCAACCAAGCATATAGATCGGGGTGTCGGTCAGCCCTGCAGATAGTAAGGCCCGCACGTTCCGCGACTGCCAGACGGTTTCGCCATTTCTGGCGCATGGCGGCGCGTAAGCGATGCGGGGGCTGCGTCAGATCGATCTCTGCGGTCGTAAAAGGCGTCATAACCCTTGCAAGGCCTGCAGCGCGCATTGGGGCGGCATCATCCTCAGGCGTGACGAACAGACCGCGCAAAAACGGCAAGGGCAGAGAGCGTTTCAAGGCGTCGATGGCCCTGTAGCGGTCAACATCTGGCGCGGTCCAGATCGGCCCACGCGTGCAGACACATGCGTGAAACACTGCCAATTTTCGATGGATCAGCTGAGCCAGGGCGACCAACCGTTCATTGTCATAGATCTCTGCACGGAGAACCCGGCTACCTAAAGCGCGGCATGCCTCGCCGTAGGCCCATGCCTGCTGCATTGGAACATCCCGTGCATTGCGGTTCCAATCACGTCGGCCAATTCGATCCCACACTACTTTCATGGGGCGGGTTAACGCCGTGGAAACCTAACACAGCGTTAATCCGGTGAATGGCAGACCCAGTTTACGGCATCTCGGCACTGGCACCGCGTATCACGTCGAAAGCCATATGGTTGGCCTTGCGGTATGTAGGTCTGCCCTTGTTGGCTGGTTTGGTCCTTTTCGACATTCTTGTGTGGTGGATCGCCAGCGCCATTTGGGATGTCTGCATCGGGCTGTGGTGCTGGATTTGATTTCGGCTCGAAGCTGGCATCTATCACAAACATCTCCATCCAACCTATCCTCAGAATTGATCCCGAAGGGTCTATGATTGAATATGCGGCAAAGCCCAAAGATGAAGGTCGAGCCGCCTATGAAAATCAATGATCAACTCCAAATGCCTGTCACGATGGGCGCTACGGTCCGGCGATGACCGCCCGTGCCTGGCAAAGGATGCTATCCGGGCGCAGGTTGGATTTGCTAGACCCTTCGCCCCTGGATATCGAGATTGAAGACATCGCCCACGGCCTGGCCCGGGTGGCGCGCTGGAACGGACAGACGCAGGGCAAGTATCCCTACTCGGTGGCTGAACATTCCCTGCTGGTTGAAGAGATATTCTGCATCTACAAGCCAAAATCTTCCGCCTCGGATCGGTTGACCTGCCTGCTGCACGATGCCCCTGAATACGTGATCGGCGATATGATAAGCCCGTTCAAGGCGGCGATAGGGCTGGACTACAAGTCATTCGAGGCAAAGCTAGAGGCCGCTGTGCACATCCGATTTGGCCTACCAGCGGTACCGACTGACCCGATCAAGAAGCTGATTAAGCGCGCCGACAGGGCTTCAGCCTGGTTCGAAGCGACCCAATTGGCTGGGTTTACGGAGACCGAGGCCTCGAAGTTTTTCCCGCGGCCCCGTTTCAACGGAGCAGCGGATATCCGACTGGACCCCCAGCCGACCGAAATGATACAGAAAGCGTTCATCAAGCGGTTTCAGAGCCTTTTATCGGCCAACGCCGCATAACAAGAACAACGGGGATCACAGGGGGCGATGGACCGGTTCTTCCTTGGCGTATTGACAGGATTAGGGGCGTTGTTCCTACCTCTTCTGGTTGGCAGCCTGATGCTGCCCGGGCCCGAGGGGACAACTCTGAACATCGGGTTCGACCGAAATCAGACTTCATCGCAAGCCCAACAATCGGCTGATCCAGATTCAGACGCAGAGAAACCTGATTCTGATGTGGCATCAAGTCTGGCCTTGCAGGATGGTCAGACCGAGGATGCCACGGCCGCCGATGCTACGGGATGGACGCGAAGAGACCTGAAGGACTTCGGCTTTTCTGTTGAAACGCCCGATGCTTGGCTGACGCTGAGCCTGCAAGACCTTCGAGAAATGGACAGCGCCGGAAGTTTTGACGAAAACGCGGAAGAGGCGCTAATTCTTGCGGTCGCGAATGCCAAGACGGATGCGGATCTGACTGGAATGATGGTGTTCTTGGACGTCGGAAAGGTGCGTCTAGATTCGCTCGAATTCATGAAAGCAATGGAAACGACGATCGTTGAACAGTTACCGGTGATGCGTTTGAAGGAAAAGGCGCGCCGTGCGAAGTTCGCGCAGTTTGATGGTGCCACGGTGATGTTCGAGACGACCCCGGCCGCGCGTCTGATCATGCCGGAAATGGATCAGAAGTTTTCAGTGGTGGAATTGGACGGACGCGCCGTGATCATGACCGCCGCCAGTGTTCCAGGGTCTGGATCAGACGCAATCATCACGCGGATGGAACAATCCCTGCGCCTTGAATAGGAACTGACATGACCGTCTTACTCGGCCGCACTGGCATCCAGGTTTC
>JBCCEP010000492.1:0-2786 GCA_039030215.1 Pseudomonadota bacterium | reverse complement strand
GGAACATGAACAGCATCAGGACGACCCCGATCGCGCCGACCGAGCTGATATTTCCATTGTCCCAAAGATACCAGATCATGACGCCCAGTACTTCATTGTCACCGCCCTGGGAAAGGATCAGCGGCAGGCTGATGAATCTGACGCTGAGGAGCGCGCAATATATCCAGATACCAACAATGGTCGGCATGAGAAGCGGGGCAAACACACGGGTCGCAACGCGGAAGGGTGGGGCGCCGGAGAGTTTTGCCGCATCCTCGAGGTCAGCGTGGATTTGCAATAGCGCAGTACTCATCGCACGTACGCCATAGGCGATGAACAGAACCGTAAATCCGAATACGAGCGCATAGAGCGAACCGAATGTGCTGGCACCGGTCAGAATATCAAACTGCAGGAGCAGCCAGAATAGCGCCAAACCGAGAACGATACCGGGAATTGAATGCGGCAGAAAAGCAAGCATATCGAGAAGGTAGCGCGCCACAAACCGGGTCCGGACAACGATATAGGCGATGACGAAGGAGAGTATCGTCACCGAGGTTGCGGTCATGATGGTCATGTAAATCGTGTTCCAGAGAACCTTTTGCGCTCTCGGCTGGTTGAGCACACGCTCATAATGCTGGAAGGAAAAATTCTCCACAGCCTCCCAACTTGGCTGACGCATATAGTTGATCAGCGAGATGTAGAGCATAACCAGGAACGGGAGGACAATGGTCAGGAACAGGAACAGCAAGGCGCCGATCAGGGCAACATAGCGCCAGCCGCGAAGCCGGATCTGACGCGGTGTGTATCCCTTGCCGGTAATCACGGCATAACGCTCTGAATGCCGTACCAGGCGTATATAGACGACAGAAATGATCAGCGCGACGACAAGATAGAATATTGCCGCCGCATTGGCCTGACCGAATGCCGGGATGGTACCGACATTGTCGATAATGTTGAACACCCGGGTCGAAAACACGTGAAGATTTACGGGAAGCCCCAGAATTCCTGGGATCTCGAAATTCTCCAAAGCGGTGATTGCCTGAAAGATCGTGATCGCTGTCAGGCCGGGCAACATGAGCATGAGCGTCACGCGGCGCGTGGTGCGAAGCGGGCTGGCGCCGCTGGTTGCCGCGGCTTCTTCCAGCGATGGGTCCATTGACCGGAATAGCGGGACCATCATCAGGAAAGCTACCGGTACAAGACGAAGCCCCTCTGCAAAAATGAGTCCGCCCATCGTGTAGATGTCAAACAGAGGGGTGCTTGTACCGGTAACTCCCATCCAGGCATGATTAATGAAACCGGCGCGTGGGCTCATCAACAAGACCCAGGTAATCGAATGGAGAATGCCGGGAACCGCGATCGCCAGGGGCACGCCGGCATAAACCCACAGCTTGCCCGGCATGTCAGTTCGCTCGACCAGCCATGCAAGGACAACCGCAATGGCGATCCCGAAGATGGTGGAGCCTATCACGTAGATCGCCGTATTCCACAGAACCTTGTCGATACGCTGTTCGACCCAGACGGCGTAATAATTAGCCAGGCCGAGATTATCGAGTGAAAATTCGTTTGGTAATCGTGAGAGGCTGAAAGATCCGGCGATCAGGGAGAAGATCGGCGTGATGGTCATTGCCAGAACAAGGGCAAGAACCAGCCAGGGAAAAATCTGAGAAACCACGCTGCGCTTCGAGCCAGCTTCCACCGGCCCAAAGCCGGTAGTCGTGGGTGTAGCGCTCATGCTGGTCTCCGTTTCAAGCCGCGGAACTGTTCCGGTTGGAAGCCGCCAGGGCAGGCGGCCTCCCGATTGTCATATTGCGGCTTACTTCCTCGCGGGTCCACCTGCATTCGTCCACATCGGATTGTAGACATCATACAGGTTGGGCAGTTCTTCGGTCAGACCCTGCAGCGTGCGCAGGGCAATATCCTTGCCTGCAAACTCGCCGCCAAGCGCTGTTGAATACTCGGTTTGAAGGTCCTTGTGAATTGGACCGTCAAGACCTGCCACATAGCGTGCCAGCTGACCTTCCTGGGAGAGCATCCAGTTGATCAGGACCTTCGACGAATAGTGCGTGGGGGAATCACGGAACATTCCGATAAGGCTGAAATACTGCGCGACCGGTTCGGGGCAGTGGAATGCTACCGGCGCGCCGGTCTGCATCATCTCGTAGGTTTCGTCATTGGGGACGGGAAGGGCGACATCAAACTCTCCTGCAAGTAGAAGATTTGAAATGCCGCCGATCCCTTCTTTCCTGAGCTGTGGTTTCAGGTTTTCAAAAAATCCTGGGAGGATTTCACCAGACACGCGTTCAGCACCATAGTCAGGATGTGTCCAAAGATTGATTGCCCAGAGCTGGGCCCGGTTTGCTGCACCAACGCGGCCGTCGGCAAGTGGCGTTCCCTCGGCCATAAGTTCGGCCCAGGTTGCCGGGAGCTCCTCGGGTTTGACCTTTTCGGTATTATAGCCAAGGCACCAGGTGGTGTTTTGCATTCCGGTATAGCGCCCATTGGGATCGCGCCGGTCCTCGGGCACGCCGGCCAATGCCGGAAGGTCGTCAATTTCCTCAAGGGCGTCCGCTGCAATGTAATCCTTCAGCGAACCTTCGAAGCTGTTGACGATGTGGCGAACCAGTTTGCCGGAGTTGTAGGCCAGCAGCGGTTGGACCGCCCGCGCTGCGCCGGATGTCTCTGTTGCATCGAGCTGGATGTCGGGATAGCGCGCATTGAAGATCGGCAACCATTTGGCGACGTGATCGGCTGAATCATTGGTGCCCATATTGATGGGGCCTTCCGCCTTGGCCTTTTCAATCCAT
>JBCCEP010000491.1:0-2789 GCA_039030215.1 Pseudomonadota bacterium | reverse complement strand
TGGCGCTGATGATGGTCAGCCAGGACCTTGATATCGGCGACGTCATGGATGGATCTAAAGAGATCGCCTTTCCTGAATCGGTGGTGTCCATGATGCGGGGTGATCTTGGCCAGCCCGAAGGCGGATGGCCGTCCGATATTCAAGACCGGGTATTGAAAGGCGACCCGGCATATACGGAAAGACCCGGTGCACTACTTGACGACATCGATCTGAATGCAGCCAGGATCGAGGCAGAAGAAACTGTTGGCGAGAAGCTGTCGGACAAGGAGTTTGCCTCCTATCTGATGTATCCCAAGGTGTTTGCCGATTATGCTCTGGTTCGCGCGGATTATGGTCCGACTGCGGTGCTGCCGACGCCGGTCTATTTCTACGGTCTTGAACCCGGAAATGAGATTCATGTTGACCTTGAAAAGGGCAAAACGCTGGTCATTCGCTGTCTGGCGGTCGGAGAGACTGATGACAAGGGCATGGTCACCGTCTATTTCGAACTGAACGGTCAGCCGCGGCGGACCAAGGTGCCGGATCGCGCGCATGGCGCATCGGGTGGCGCTGCCAAACGCAAGGCGGAGCCCGGCGATGACAACCATGTCGGTGCGCCAATGCCGGGTGTCGTTTCAACCGTGGCGATCGAGGCGGGCCAGATCGTCAGTGCCGGGGATGTGCTGTTTTCCATCGAGGCAATGAAGATGGAGACCGCGATCCATGCCGAGCGGGACGGTTCGATTGTTGAAATCTTGGTCAAGACCGGTGACCAGATTGACGCAAAGGACCTGCTTGCGGTTTATGCAACCGAATCCTGACGGAACAACAGTTCAAGCAGCCGACTACCGATAATTTGCATTGATTTCCTGATTTTAAAGGTGCAATGGGAATGTGCGTTCCAGCGCCGGCCAAAAGCCGAATTGGGCAAACAGACAAGTGGTTGGTATCATGGCTGGCGGCGAACTTCCCCAAGGCACCAGTTCAGACAGGTTGTTTCCGCGCGAACGGATCGCGGTTTCCGTCCTGTTTTTCGTCAATGGCTATCTGCTGGGTAACTGGGCGCCGAAAGTGCCGGAATTTCTGCGCCGGCTGTCCTTGAGCGAAAGTGATCTTGGCCTGCTGCTGTTATTGCTTGGCGCCGGTGCGCTTTCAGCCATGCCGGTTGCGGGCTGGCTGATTGCAAGAAGCGGCTCGAGCAGTATCGGCAAACTGACCGCCATTGCAGCCGTGCCCGCAATTCTGATTGTTACCCTGCCGAACAATATCTTCACGGCAGGTGTTGTGCTTTTCATTCTTGGTGCGCTCGTCGCAGCAATGGATGTGGCAATGAACGCCAATGCCGTTTCGGTGGAACGAAAATTCAGGCGGGCGATCATGTCGTCCTGTCATGGTTTCTGGAGCCTGGGCGGGCTGGTCGGGGCGGCAACCGGCGGTTGGTTGATTGAAAACCTCGGTCTGTTCGGCCATGCCTGGCTTGTCACCGGAATCTCGGCTGCCGGCGTGTTTCTTTGTTTGAACGCAATCCTGGAAGACAGGATTGTAACGGAAGGGACCGTGGTTCACAAAGTTCGACTGCCGGCAAATCCCTTGCCCTATGTGCTAGGTGCAATGGCGTTGTTTTCGATGGTGCCAGAAGGTGCCGTACTTGATTGGGGTGCGCTTTATCTCCGCCAGGAGCTGGGCGCTGGTCTGGACTTGTCCGGATTTGGCTATGCGGCGTTCTCCGGTGCCATGGCAATCATGCGGTTTGCCGGAGATCCGCTACGGCAGAAATTTGGTGCGGTTGCCACCATGCGGGTCTGTTCACTGGCCGCGATAATCGGCCTGCTTATTGCCGGAACAGCACCAAATGCGATTGTCGCGACAATCGGGTTTGCGCTGGCTGGCCTGGGAATTTCCAATCTGGTTCCGATCTTGTTTTCCGCTGCCGGAAACCTACCGGGGTTGCCGCCGGGAATCGGGATATCAATGGTCACCTTCATGGGTTATTCAGGCATATTGTTTGCTCCCTCGCTGATCGGCTTCATTGCCGAACATACCGGGTTGGGGCCGATTTTTGCATTTCTACCCTTGCCCTTGTGCGTTGTATTCATTCTTTCGCATTTGGCCGTTCATGCTGACAAGGTGGCGGACGAGCCGCATTAGATGATCGCCGTCAAGCTTTGTTGAATGACGTGCATGACATTCTTGTTGCACTGCATTATAGAGCAGCCATATGTCTTTCAGCCAAAGGATAGGTTCAAATGGGATTTCTCGACGGTAAGACAGCATTGGTTACAGGTTCCACATCGGGAATCGGGCTTGCCTGTGCCAGGGCATATGCCAGCGAAGGTGCAAATATTGTTTTAAACGGATTTGGGGATGCAGACGAAGTTGAAGCGACCCGCAAACAGATCGAAACCGATTATGATGTCAAGGCGGCGTATTCAGGGGCCGACCTGACAAATCCGGCAGAAATCGAGGAGCTGACCCAGCTGGCGCTCGATACCTTCGGTGCCGTGGATATCCTGCATAACAATGCGGGCATTCAGCATGTTTCCCCGATTGAGGATTTTCCGCCTGAGAAGTGGGACCTGATCATTTCGCTCAATCTGAATTCCAGCTTTCATACCGTCCGGCTTCTAATGGAGCAGATGAAAAAGCGTAAATGGGGCAGGTTGATCTTCACCGCATCTGCGCATGCACTGGTCGCTTCGCCCTATAAAGTGGCCTATGTTGCCGCCAAACACGGCATTGCCGGCATGACCAAGGTTCTGGGTCTGGAGGGTGCCGAATTCGGGATAACCGCCAATGCGATCTGCCCCGGC
>JBCCEP010000490.1:0-2802 GCA_039030215.1 Pseudomonadota bacterium | reverse complement strand
TTTGAGTGGCCTCGAAACAGCGATGGTCCAAGAGACCAGTTTGTTTTGATACCGTTGCTGCCTTGGTGGGCTGTTGAAGATAAAGGCCGAGCAGTTTCAGTTCGGAAACCAGTTCGCCAACATATTCATCGATATGGGTGATCATCGCGTAATAGGCCCGCCGGGAGTCGCGGACGATTTCGGGTGAGGGCGGATGGGCATCAATGCCATGGTGATGCTTCAGCCACTTTGTGGTGATGTGAGCATCCTCTTCTGCGTCTTCGGCCTGCTCCGGCATGTCGATCTCGATGTCTTCATAAAGGTCCCAGTATTTGGGAATCGACTGGTAGGCCTCATGTGGCTGGGTAAAAGACACGTGCAGGAAGAACGGAGCGGGATCTTGATTTAACGCTTCATACCGCAGGAACTCGATCGCTCGAAACTGTACTTCCGTGTCGAACAGGATTTGGTTGTTTGTCCGGCACAAACCGGAAATCTCCAGTTTCTTCACGGAGGTTCCAAGCTTGTGCTCGATGCCGCGCGTCCAGTCGATCGTCCAGTCGAAGCGAGACGGATACATGTCGGTGGTCAAACGCTTATCAAAACCGTGAAGCTGATCCGGGCCGATGAAATGGGTCTTGCCTGAAACCACGTTACGATAGCCCGCACTGCGCAGGAAATGCATCATGGTCGGTAGGTCTGGCGGGAAGATGGAACCATTACCCCATATCTCGGTGGTTGAGGTTCTGGCGCCGGTGAACATGCAGGCTCGCGACGGCGTACAAAGCGGAGAATTGCAATAGGCGTTCTCAAAGACAACACCGTCTTCGGCCAATGCGTCAAGGTTGGGTGTGATCGCCTGGCCCTTCGGATTATACATTGAGAGCACGTGGCTCGTTAGCTGATCAGCCATGATTAGCAGGATGTTGGGCTGATCCGGTTTTGAAGACATTCAACCACCTTTGCGGATATTTATCGATTAATATATAAACTGATATCTTAGATTAAATCTCAATTTGACACTTCATGCAAGCGGTAAGAATCTTCTGTTGAAATTATATCATTGCGCCCATGAATGCCCTGGCCAGGCGATCCGGCATTGCCTTCGGCATGGACAGTGAAACCTTTTGCGTCTTTAAGGCGAAACGGTGATCCCAGCTATTTCCTGTCCATGAAGGCAAATATTTCCAGGACGACTGAAAATTGCTGGACCTGACGCGGTCAGGGAAACAATATGCGGTGTGTCAGTGCCAGATTGCCGGATGTTCTTATGTTCCACGTGATAGAGCTAGATTGTTCCGAGGCATCAAACTGACATTGGTTGGAGGAATGCCGAGCCACATCCCGTCGAACATTCATCAGTATTGAGGAAACGCCGATGAGTAATATGGACAATGTAATCACGACCGAAATTTTCATAAACGGTGAAAGCCGGCCGGCGACAGGTGGTGCTGTCTACGAAATTCACAATCCGGCTCGGCCTGAGGAAATTGTTGGCCATGCCGCGGCGGCCAGTGAGAAAGATGTTGACCAGGCGGTACGCGCTGCACATGCGGCCTTTCCAGCCTGGTCCGAGCTTTCCTTTGGCGAACGGTCAAACAAGCTGCGGGAAGTTGCAGCGAAGCTCACCGAAGATGAGGAAGACGTCAAATATCGCTCGCGGCTCTTCACCAGGGAACATGGCAAGATTGCCCGTGAAACCCTGTTGGAAATGACGCGGCTGGGTGATCGCTTCCTGCAAGCCGCCGGTTATGGTGATCGCATCGCAATTGACGAGGAGATCAAGGGTCCGCCATTTGATACGATTGTTACCCGCCAACCGGCTGGTGTTGCCGCACTGATCGTGCCCTGGAACTGGCCCTTGTCGATTTTGGGAGCCAAGCTTCCCCAGGCGCTGGTCACCGGAAATACCGTCGTCGTCAAGATATCCGAATTTTCCGCACTTGCACCGGCGCTCACCCTGCACAAGATTGCAGCAATGTTCCCGCCGGGCGTCGTCAACGTCCTGACCGGCGATGGTCGTGAAATCGGCGATCCTCTGACCGGTCATCCGCTGGTTCGCCGGGTGAATTTTACCGGTTCGGCGCGAGTAGGCCGCATGGTCATGAAATCTGCTGCCGAAAACATTACACCGGTGACCCTGGAACTTGGCGGCAACGATGCAGCACTGATCCTTGAAGACGCCGAACTCAACGAGGAAATGTTCACGCGCATGTATTGGGGTGCTTTTGCTTCGACCGGCCAGATCTGCATGGCGCTAAAGCGCATGTATGTGCATGAAAGCCGCTATGACGAGGTCGTCGATGGCTTTACCGCCGCTTGTGAGCGTGCTGTGGTCGGTGATGGCCTGTTGCCCGAAACAACCATGGGGCCGGTCAATAATGCCGGACAATTCAAGATCGTGATGGACATGATCAACGAAGCACGTGCCAAGGGCGCTGATGTTCGTGAATGCGGTAGTGCGCCGGATGAGGAGCTTTATGAAGGTGGCGGTTATTTCCAGAAACCGGCACTTGTTTATGACGCAGATCCATCGCTTTCGATCGTAAAGGATGAGCAATTCGGTCCCGCCCTGCCAATCATGAAATTCAAGACTGAAGATGAAGCAGTTGCCGCGGCCAATGACAGCGAATTTGGCCTTTGCAGCTCGGTTTGGACAACCGATGCCGAGCGCGCAGTTCGCGTCGCGAAGCGCCTTGAGGCTGGCTACACCTATCTCAATGGCCATGGCCCCATGGCGCAGGATGGCAGAGGGCCATTTGGCGGGTTCAAACAGTCCGGCATTGGACGTAATCTGGGATATGATGGTTTCCTGGCATTCGC
>JBCCEP010000489.1:0-2816 GCA_039030215.1 Pseudomonadota bacterium | reverse complement strand
GTCATCAACGCAACTATCGCCATGACCGCCCCTACAATGACAAACAGAATCCGCGACCAGGCCACGCCGATCGAGAGTAGCACTATCAGGATGAAGCTGCACAATGCGGAAAGGTGGGCAAAGAGCGGTGGTCCTCCCCACTCATCGGCAATTACAAACAGTGTAATACCGCAAAGCAGTATTCCGACGATGGTGTCGACCACGATAGATTTTTTCTGGTCAGATGGTGCTGCCATTTAGGGATGATAAAATACTAGAGTTTTGAAGGCCTGGTTGTTCACAGATTGCATTCTGGCTTGGGGTAGTACGGAGGAATATGCCACTTGAACGGAAACTAGAATTTCTGGTTCAATACTTCAGCCACAATATACGCAATAGCGCAAGCGATTGTGGAATTTGAAAAACTCCGCTATTTTCTGACTGTTAGCTTGGGAAAATGTTATGTCATGTTTGAAACAATCAAACAGCCGCATCGTATTGAACGGCATCGATGAATCACCATAGAAGAAACAAGAGAGCCGTCGTGACATCAATAGATGTCGCTAAACTTGCCGAAGTTTCTCAGTCGGCTGTCAGTCGTACATTCACACCAGGTGCAAGCGTTTCGGATGCCACGCGTGAACGAGTGATGGCAGCCGCATCTGAACTGGGCTATCGGCCAAATGCACTGGCGCGCGCCATGATTTCCGGTCGCTCCCGCTTGATTGCCATACTGGTCGCCTATCTCGAAAATCAGTTCTATCCGGTCGTCCTCGAAAAACTGTCGCGGGCCTTGCAAGCTGACGGATACCAGGTCCTGCTTTTTATGACCGATCCCGGTGGCCAGGACGAAGTTGTTCGCCGGATCTTGCAGTACCAGGTGCAAGGCATCTTGATGGCGTCTGCGACAATGTCTTCAAATCTGGCCAATGAATGCGCCGAAACGGGCATCCCTGTCGTCATGCTCAACCGGTATGTCGCCAACACATCCGCAAGCAGTGTCACTTCCGACAATATTGAAGGCGGCAGGATGGTCGCCGATTTTCTGGTGCGCACAGGCCACAAACGCATTGCTTATATCGCCGGTATAGAGGATTCCTCCACAAATCGTGACCGCGAAGCTGGCTTCTATAGTGGATTGGCCGACCACGGACTCGTGGTCTCGGGTCGATCGGTAGGTAATTATACGTTTGAAGGTGCGACCCATGCGACCCGCGAACTGTTTTCTCGGCCGGTAAGGCCCGATGCCGTATTTGTTGCCAATGATCACATGGCCTTTGCGGTGATGGACGTCATTCGCTCGGAACTGGGGCTGAGAATACCTGAGGATGTTTCCATCATCGGCTACGATAACGTTCCGGAAGCATCCTGGAATGCATATGGACTGACCACCGTCGAGCAACATCCCGAAGAGATGGCGCGCATGGCGATTAATATTCTGCTTGAACAGGTCGAAAACCGGACCGTCACCAAAAGGGCTGCGGTTCTTCCGGCCAAACTAATTGTTCGAAGTTCTGTAAGAACTCCGGGCTAATCACGCAAAGCCAAGGTGTATACCAACCAATGTTCTGACCGAATTGCGTTGAAGGTGATCTTCTGAATGCCTTTGATCGCGGCATTTGCTGTGACGCTGTTGTGAATTTTTGTTCAAATAATATCTGTAAAACTTGACATGTTCTTTGTTTGACTCCCAACTGCCTGCGTTCGTCAGGTCATTCAGTGGCTGGAACATCAATTGAGCGTCAATCCTGGCGCTGCGCAACGTCCACGCCGGAGCAAGTTTCAGCAGCCGGTCAGATTAATTCTGGAGGAAGAATTGCATAAATTTATTATCGTTAGCGGCGCCGGCGATCAGTATCGGGTTCGGTTTTCCTACAATTCCGAGATCATGGTTTGGTCGGAGAATTACAAAAGCAAATCAAGTGCCAAGAATTGTATCGATTCCATAAAGGCCAATGCGCCTTCTGCACCGGTTGTCGACCTTACGGCAGATGAGGACGGGTCGGGCTATCGATTTGAGATTGAGAAATCGAAGAACGGTGAGTTCTTTGTCAGATTTCGTGCCTCAAATGGCGAGATCATGGTCAGGTCTGAAACCTACACCTCCAAGGCCAGCGCCAAGAATTGTATTGAGTCAATTCAGCAACGGGCTGCAGATGCGCCGGTAGAGGATGAATCCTGACACGGTGATTTGATCTGCCAGTAGCCTTCGGCAGACCAGATTTCCTGAACGATAAAATCTTCAATAAACAAATTTGGGCAGTCGCCATTGCAGCGGCCGCCTGACCCTAAGAGCATTTCGCTGTCATATTTTCGAGCTGGCGTTTTAGGGCGCGCAAACTGGAATTGGAAAGCGTCCAATTCAAGCGGATTGATTTCCTCGGTCCAAGCGCATTTCATTATGTGAAGCTTTATCACTCTTCATCGGGTTCAACGAGATTCAAAGAAACGTCTTTAACAACTATGCCACGACCGGTGCCCTCAACATCCGCCCAAATGCCAATATAGTCTTTGCCCGGGGGTCCCTTCATTACGGGGACTTCATAGTCAAAAGAGTAATCCGAATACTCTTCTGTAGGTATGAAGTTCCGCCAACCGCTATTCCCGACCGCAGCTGTTGAATATGCTAATCCAAAGAGTGGAGACCCAGATTTTTTCGCTGTACGGGCAGTAATTGTTATTCGAACATTTTTGCCGCTTGCCGCAGCCTCTACCTCTGGCTCCAATACAATAAACACGCCTTGAGTGGAGCCACTACTTGCTGCATCCGGTCGGTTTGAATTTGCAACGAACGGCGCAGAACCGGGGCTTCTAATGAATTTATTATCCTTGGATGC
>JBCCEP010000488.1:0-2835 GCA_039030215.1 Pseudomonadota bacterium | reverse complement strand
TCCGTCTGAACTTCCGCGATTAACACCCTGTCGGAGTTTCGATCCGCCATCTGCAACGAGCTGATGTTTGTCGAAAGCTGGTCACCCAGAATGAGAACCAGATTTTTCCTGCCCATTGCTTCTTACCAACTGCCGGATGTGTTTTTTCGTCGTTTCCGGTCGATGCGCTGCCAGGCCAAAAACAACTGATAAAACCCAATGGCAAGATGCCTGGTAACCGGAAAGCTGAACACAAAGGAAAATCGCCGCAGCGCCGGCAATCGCGACCAAATCACACCAAATGCATCCACACCGGTATGCCATTCCCCGTTCGAACCATTGACATGGAATATTTCCAGAAGTTGCTTCCTGCTCTTTCCGGTGGGAATCTGGTGTTGCTTGAGTGATGTAATATCTTGCCAGATTAGCGATTTTTGAGGGTCAATCTTGCGGTAAAGTTCGATCTCCTTCTTACAGATCGGACAGCCGCCATCATAGAAGACCGTCAGTTTTTGGCAGGCGCCGTGGTCGCCATTTTGGCGACTATCACCGTCACCAGCAAGTTCCATGATTTCAAGAGCATCTTCCCGATAGGCAGACTGGTCCGTGATTGGTGCTGTTAGCCGCGTCATGATTTACTCCAAGAATGTATTTGGTCATTTTACGTGGCGTCACTCCCGCTGGATTTATTTGCGTTGCGATTCACACAAACTATTGACATTTGACTCAAATGAGACATATTTGTCTCATGCAGAAAATCAAACCATCATCCCGGGATGCAATTATAGAAGCTGCTTTTCAGACATTCGGCCAGCGGCCGGGGGCCTCGCTTGGTACTGTCGCTGAACGTGCAGGTGTCGGCCGGGCAACCTTGCATCGGCACTTTAGTTCGCGCCATGATCTCATGGTTGCGCTGGCACAAATCGCGATCAAGGAACTGAATGAAGCGGTTGATGCCGCTACTGCCGATGCGAAATCCCACACAGACAGCATGAGATTGGCACTTGGAGCAATTATCCCGCTGGCCAGTCGGCAATGGTTTCTTTCGCACGAAACGGTCGAGGATGATCCCGAGATTGCAGCAGCATATGAATCGGACATTGCCGAACTCCATACGGAAATCGAAGCCGCAATGGCAGAAGGCGGCATCGCTGCAGATCTGTCGACGGAATGGATCGCCGAAGTCTACTTGAACCTGATCTATGCAGCCTGGACCATGGTCCGTACCGAGGAGGCGACACCGTCTCAGGCAGCGGACATGGCCTGGCGCACATTCATGAAGGGTGTTGCTGAATGACCGTGGAAATTCTTGAAAAATTGGGAAACCGGATCGACGAGGTGTTTTTCCTTATAGGAGCCGCCATCCTGTTGATCGAACTGGCAGAGGCCTGGTTCAAGGGGTCGCTCAAAGGCCGCAAGGTCGCTGAAATGTTCACAAGCGCATCGACCCAAATTCCGAGCATTGCGTTTGAGACATTCGTTATGACCGGCGCATATGCGGTCTACTACATTATTGCAGAAACATTCGTTAGTTGGTCGATTCCGTTGACATGGTGGAGCGTTTTGCTGGGTCTCCTGATTGCCGACTTCCTGTACTATTGGGAGCATCGGATCGCTCACGAGGTTCGGATCTTGTGGACCCAGCACGCGGTTCATCATTCCTCTCGTGACTACAATATTGCCACCGCAATCCGTTTTGGCCCGTTTGAGGGTGTCTGGGCTCTGATTGTACATATTCCGATGATCCTGATGGGTTTCTCACCAGAGATGGTGTTTTTCGGACAGTTGTCTGTGCTTGCCTATCAGACCTGGCTGCATACCGAGACCATCGGTAAACTCGGTCCGTTGGAGTATTTCCTGAACACGCCATCCCATCATCGTGTCCATCACGGAGCCGATGACAAATATCTGGACAAAAACTATGCCGGTATTCTGATCATATGGGATCGCATGTTCGGTACATTTCAGATCGAAGAAGAAACACCGCGATACGGCCTTAAGCGTGACTTCAACAGCCAAAACCCGGTTCATGTGTGGTTTTCGGAACTACCGCAGCTATGGCGTGATTTAAAAAACGCCAAAAGCGCGCATGAAGTGTTCATGCGGTTATTTGCCCGCCCCGGATGGGAACCGAAATAAAGCGTGTGGCTCAAAATAATTGTAGCTGGAAAGGCAAGCAGTCTTGAGAGCTGCGGATACGAATCGCATCGCAATCTACGAACATCTAAGGCTCAATCCTCCAGATGTTTTACTGATATGTTAAGTCCTTCATCTGCCGTAGGGAAGACGAAGTGCTTGGTAAGTTGTTCAAATTGTTCTTCGGTGATCGAAAACGGATGTTTGCCGCCTGCATTACGAGCACGTAGTCTCGCTTTACAAACTTCGTCGGAAACATCCAGAAAATGCAGTTGATGGCCAGCATTTGCACGTTCGAAGATACCGCGCATCCATACTCGTGCAGCGATTGTATTTGCCGGAAAATCCAGCACCACGGAAAGACCGGCTTCGAGCAGAGAGATTACATGCGGCCCAAGGACAGCTCGCAGTTTTTCAGAACACCGGACATAGTCTGAAATTGATGACATCTCGTCGCCATAAAGTGCCGACAGCCAGGCATCTTCGGCAATGATGACCGTATGGGGATTCTGACCAAGTTTGGCTGCCAACGTCGATTTTCCCGAAGCTGCCTTGCCGCATATAAGGTGTAAGACTGGAGTTTCCTGATTCATGAAATTTCCTTCAAACGCGCAGAAATGAACGCCTGCAAGCCCAAAGAGAAGCCTGAAATCTTCGACATATCAGTGCTAGAGAATTGATTTCATTGAAGTTTTGGTTGCGGGGGTAGGATTTGAACCT
>JBCCEP010000487.1:0-2838 GCA_039030215.1 Pseudomonadota bacterium | reverse complement strand
TCAAGCTGTTGCTGCCGGATATTTCCCAGACGCTTGATGTCCTGAAGAAGAGGGGGCATCAATTCCGGACAATCATGCCGGTGGTACCGCATTTGACCGAAGAGATTTCCGCTACCGTCTCCAAATGGGCCAATCCACCCGAAATTGTTGATTCCGAAAAGGACAAGGAAGCAGCGTTCAAGCAGGCAGATGTGGCGCTGGCTGCCTCCGGAACAGTATTGCTTGAACTTGGATTATACCGCGTGCCGATGATCTCCATATACCGGCTGGACTGGTTGCTCCATCAGTTCCGCTTCTTGATCTTCGGATGGTCTGCCGCCTTACCGAACCTGATTTTGGACGAGCCACTGATTCCAGAAAAAGTTGGCGATATGATCAGACCGGGCTGGCTGGCGCGTGCGATTGAACAATTGGCACAGGACGGGCCGGAGCGTCAAATACAATTGGATGGTTTTGACCGACTAGTCTCTGCAATGTCGCGCGATCGGTCACCGGGCGTTGAGGCGGCAAAGAAAATCAAGGAACTCCTTGCCGCCAAATAGTCTAGGCAATGGCTTGTGCCCTTAACGATCTTCCATCTTCTTGTAAGGGCGTTGCTTCATACCTGTATAAAGTTGCCGAGGACGACCAATTCGCTGGTTCGGATCCTCGATCATTTCCTTCCATTGGGCGATCCAGCCGACGGTTCTTGCCAGTGCAAACAAGACCGTGAACATGGTCGTTGGGAAGCCAAGCGCCTTGAGTGTAATACCGGAATAGAAGTCGATATTGGGATAGAGCTTCTTGTCGACGAAATATTCATCTGTCAGGGCAATTTTCTCGAGCTCCATTGCAACTTCCAGCAGGGGGTCACCTTCGATACCAAGCTCACCCAATACTTCATGGGTGGTTTTCTGCATGATGCGCGCCCTTGGATCATAGTTTTTGTAAACCCGGTGGCCAAATCCCATCAATCTGAAGGGATCATCCTTGTCTTTTGCGCGTTCGATAAATTCGGGAATACGATCAACTGATCCGATCTCCTGAAGCATGTTCAAGGCAGCTTCGTTTGCGCCGCCGTGAGCCGGTCCCCAGAGGCATGCAATGCCTGCGGCAATGCACGCAAACGGATTAGCGCCGGATGAGCCGGCAAGCCTCACAGTTGAGGTTGAGGCATTTTGCTCGTGATCGGCATGGAGAATGAAGATCCTGTCCATGGCGCGCGCCATGACCGGATTGACCACATATTCCTCACACGGAACCGCGAAACACATGTGCAGGAAGTTTGAGGCGTAATCGAGTGTGTTTTTCGGGTAAACGAAGGGTTGCCCGATGTGATATTTATAGGCCATCGCAGCGATCGTGGGCATTTTTGCGACCATTCTCAGCGATGCCACCATGCGCTGATGCGGGTCGGATATATCCGTTGAATCGTGATAAAATGCCGACAAGGCACCAACAACACCGCACATGACCGCCATCGGATGGGCATCGCGGCGAAATCCGGTATAGAATCGGTTCATCTGCTCGTGAACCATGGTGTGATAGGTTATGCGGTGATGGAAGTCGTCGCTTTCCGCCTTGTTTGGCAGATCACCATAAAGAAGCAGGTAGCAGGTCTCCAGAAAATCGCCATGTTCAGCCAGCTCCTCGATCGGATAGCCGCGATGAAGCAGGATGCCTTCATCACCATCAATATAGGTAATGTTGGATTCGCAGGCAGCGGTTGAAGTGAACCCCGGATCATAGGTGAACATTCCGGAATCTTTATAAAGTGCACTAATATCAATAACTTCCGGCCCGATTGTTCCCGGTAGAACGGGAAAATCCCAGTTTTTGTTTCCAACGGTTATCGTGGCTTTCTGATCTGACATTTCTGATCCTTTCATTCCGCTAATCAGGACCGCCCGTGCTACCCTGGCGAAAACATGTACAAACTTGTTGTGCATATATATCCATTGCCGACGGTGAGGTGTCGGCAATTTGCTGCGATGCAGCGTTGTGCAGATAGCTAGCGCATTATGGCGCTTCTAACAAGGGAAGCAGGGTGTTTGTGGATATACACTTTGTGATAATTCATGGCGAATAATAGCAGGTGGCACCGGTTTTGCACATTATGAAATCATGAAATTTTCCGTTGTCGGACTGCGTCCCCGCCGAGAAACTTCTATCGAATTTTGTGGTAACCGGATTTACCAAAAATTCCCATAAAATGGTCGATCCCTGTTCAAATGCTTACGTATGCGATATGCCAATAAACAGAGAATTAGAGTAACCGCTCAACCCCGAGGAGCAGTAAATGTATAAATATTCCAGAATATTGATTGCTGCGCTGACGATGATCGCAGCAGCATCAACAATTGCACCGGTAGCTGCAAACGCCCAGACCGGGCGCGTCGATCTGCAGATTGTGAAAGTTGGTTTTATTGTTGGCCTGTCCGGGGGGCGCGGAACGCTTTACTATGATGGTCTTGCCTATCCCATCCGGATAGGTGGCGTCAGCCTCGGGCCATCCTTTGCAGTTTCCTCGATTGATCTGACTGGTACCGCTTACAATCTGAATCGTGTGGAAGACTTTTACGGAACCTACACAGCCGGTTCTGCGGGTCTGGCGCTTGTTGGCGGCGGCGAGACCGCTTCGCTGAGCAACGCACGCGGTGTTCGCCTCGAGGTAGTCGGTCGTACCATTGGCGTCGAGTTCTCGCTTGATCTGAGCGGTATCAGCATTCAACCGCGATAGACAAAGCGCTTTATGTAATCTGCCTACAGGCAATCGGGATGATTTGGTCCCAAACACCTGACTCACGAGAGCAAAATGTCTGACAAAATTGTCAAAGATGGCGTGGACGGCCTGGGAAT
>JBCCEP010000486.1:0-2839 GCA_039030215.1 Pseudomonadota bacterium | reverse complement strand
GGGAATAAGGATGATCTATCTTGTTGCTACCTTAAAAATCGAACCTGGTTCAAAGGAAAAGGTTCTTGCCGCTGCATGGCCTTGTATTGATGCCACTCGACAGGAGGAAGGTTGTATCTCTTACGACTTGCATCAAAGCTTGACCGATGAGAATACGCTTGTCTTTGTAGAGCGTTGGGAAACACAAGAGGCGCTGGACAGTCATTTCAAGCAACCTCATATGTTGGCATGGCGCGAAGCAGGCGGACCGTATTTTCTAGATCGTAAAATTGAGATTATCCACCCAGACACAGTGGATGAACTGTAGTTTGATAAACTGAACTCATTATTTGTCCATCACAACTCAGCGCCTGTTTTGTGCCGTTCAAACGATTTTATGCCAATCGGCACGAATTGTGACGCAATTAGGATAGTAATCCGCCGCTAACATGTCCGTTTCTGGCCCATAACGGGCATTGTCAGCTTCTTGCAATCAAACCTAGTTTGTTTTGCTTGCCTGCTCAGCCAACGCTAAATAGGTTGAGATGGTAAATCTATCGCAGAAGCCATTGACTATGTTCGATTTGAGTAGAGTCCGCATGGAATCTGCCTGTGACCAAATTTTCTTATTGGCCAATTCACGGGCGACGATAGCAGCCGCTTGCGGTCTATATTGCAGCAACTGCGAAAGCTCGATTTTTATTCGCTCGCTAAGCTCGGAATCGCCAACCTCGTGATGAATGGCCATCGCCTGAACGACTTGCCTTACTTTATTCAGAGGTTGGTCGGAATTGGCCCATAACTGCCGTTTGAAGCACGAAAATTATTGGTTTCTGGCGTTCGGTTTCAGCTACTCGTGTGTCATTCGGTTGGCTGATCGTTTTTCTCTCAGTGCAATGTAAATCCCGGAAGAGAAAATCACGGTAGCACCGATCCAGGTGTATATATCTGGGGTCTCTGAGAAAAACCAATATCCCAATAGTGCCGTCCAGATTATCTTCAGGTAATCGAAAGGCATGACCGCTGTAGGATCCGTTTCCTTCAGAGATTGGCTGAGTGAGATTTGTGCAATCGATCCAGTTAAGCCGATAAACGTTAGCAGGATCAGTGTTTCGTTGGTCAGGGGTTGCCAGACCCACAATGCGGGGCCAATTGAGAACACGCACAGAAAAATACCCATCCATGCAACGATTGTTACGCTGGATTCGGTGCGGGACAATAGTTTGATGAGCAACATTGCGAAGGCCCACAAGGCCGCAGACCCTACTGCCAACAAAGCTCCCATGTCATTGGCCACAAAGCCCGGCCTCAAAACAACGAGCATTCCAAGAAATCCGGCAAAGATTGCAAACCATCTATGGAAGCGAAACCGCTCGCCCAAGACAAGGATACTTAAAATCGCCATGAATATTGGTGCTGTAAAACTAAGCGCGGTTACCTTGGCCAAAGGCGTCATGGAAAGTGCCATGAAGAACATCAACATTGCAGCGATGTTCACCAATCCGCGTACTGCGTGAAGGCCAATACGGCGACTTCGGAACAATTCAAACCTCGATTGGATGATCAATGGCACCAGGAACAGCAATCCAAAAACATTTCTGAAAAATGCAATCTGGAAGGGATGAAGATCAGATGAGACGTACCTGACGAGCGCGTGCATAATGGCAAAGGCAATAGTCGCAAGACACATGAGAAAGATGCCGCGAATTACGCCAGATTGTCGATGCCAACTGGAAACAAGATGCTGTTTGAATGCAAAGCGGCTATCCATTTTCGATGATTTCACCGCCTGTGATTTCCTGCTTATTATTTGCCGACAACAAAACTGGTCTGACTCAGAGATTCGATTGCTTCCCAATCCCAATCAATGCCCAATCCGGGTTCTTCGCTCGGATATGCCCTGCCGTCCTCAATGCGAAGGCCTGATTTGGTGATCAATTCCAGCTGCGGAATAAATTCGAGCCAAGGGGCATTTGGAATGGCGCATACCAGGCTCACATGCAATTCCATCAGGAAATGAGGACAGACAGGCACATTGAAGGCTTCGGCCATATGGGCGACTTTCAACCATGGCGTAATGCCACCAATACGGGCAACGTCCACCTGCACGATCGAAGCGGCTCCTGTCACAAGGTAGTCTTTGAACTGGCTGATGGAATAGAGGCTTTCGCCGACCGCAATCGGTACAGAGGTGGATGAAGCAAGATTGGCATGCCCCAGAACATCGTCAGCGGGGAGGGGCTCTTCATACCAAGCGATTTTCAACTCTTCCAGGACCGTAGCTCGGCGTTTGGCTTCCGCCCGGTTAAATCCCTGATTGGCATCAACCATGATTTCGTATTCCGGGCCGATCGCTTCGCGAACCGCTGAGAGTCGCTCCCTGTCTTCGGCCAAATGCGGGCGCCCGATTTTGATTTTCGAACCTTTGAAATTTTTTGCTTTTGCCTGGAGGGCATCAGCAACAAGGTCCTCTGTTTCGATGTGAAGCCATCCGCCTTCAGTCGTGTATAGGGGGACGCTGGTTTTGGCGCCGCCAAGCATGCGAAAAAGCGGCAAGCCGGTGCGTCGGCATTTCAAATCCCATAATGCGGTGTCTACCGTGGCAAGTGCAAGAGAAGTAATCGCACCGACAGCCGTTGCATGGGTACTGAACAGTAAATCACGCCAGATGGCTTCAATATCATTGGCTTCAAGGCCAATCAGGCGCGGCGCTAGCGTCTCCTTGAGCAGTGACAAAATCGCCGGGCCGCCCTGACCGATTGTATAGCTATATCCACTCCCAACATGTCCTTCGCTGTCATAAATACGCAGGATCGGAGTTTCCTGTGCATCGAATGACTGGATGGCGTCGGTACGCTTG
>JBCCEP010000485.1:0-2841 GCA_039030215.1 Pseudomonadota bacterium | reverse complement strand
GCAAGATTTACAGCGTGCAGCAGGAAAAGTTCCTTACGCCAAAATAAGAAACCCAGGTTCTTTTGAATTGATGCCGGATTGGATTTGCGCCTCGATCACCGAATTCACATTCAGGCAGCTTTACGCAATTCCTCGAACTCAGGCCTGTGCAGAAAATTCGGCTTTGAGGTCGTGGCAAGGCGTGCAGGTGGTTTTCCGCGTGCCTGCGCATAACCCAGTAGCGTGACCCGCCAGAAACTCAGATAGCGGAAAGGCGTTTCCAGCGTGAAGGTTCCATCCGGGAAGATATGATACCAACGATAGCCCTGATCGTAATAAAATTCACGTATCTTGTCGCCTGAGCTTTGACCCACCGTATCGCCGGCGGCAATGCAAGCCATGCGGCAACACCAGGACATTCGCAAAATACCAGCGATCCGGTCCGGCCTGCGCCCAGCGGAAATATGCATCAGTGCAAACTGGTAATCCTTGGTCCGTGCCCGAGCATCAAACAACATGATGACGCAGGCAATCGCCATTGTTGCCACGATCCACCAGATCGAGAAATAGACAGCTGCCAGTAAAATTAGAAAATCAGCGGCGAAAATGGCCAATGGCGGCCAATACGCTTGAAAGGGTGCTCGCATCTATTTCCCTGTCTTATATCAGTATTTGCAGGATTCGACCTCGTCGTGACCATCAGATAGCGCATCAAGCAGGCTAAGAGAAGGCGCAACTTTCATTTCATATACCATCGTGGCAGAATTACCATTAAATATTGTTTACATAAGGCATTTACAAGGATCCGGCTTTGGGAGATTTCGATTCACATTTCGACGGAGAGACGCTTTTTGATGCGCTCTCGGCGGCGGCGCGCAAATATGATGATGGCAAGCCGGTAGTCGAGGATGCCGTTGGCGGATCGATAACCTATAAGCGGTTAATGACCGGCGCCCGAATTCTCGGCACCAAACTGTCGAAATTTACCGAGAAAGGCGAAATTGTTGCTGTGTTGCTGCCGAATGCAAATGCGGTTGCAGCGACGTTTATCGGCTTGCAATCAGCCGGCCGCATCCCTGCAATGCTGAATTACTCCGCCGGACCGTCTGTTGTGGTATCCGCCTGCAAGACGGTTCAGGCACGCAGTGTGATTGCATCGCGGAAGTTTGTCGAAAAAGCAGAACTCGAAAAAACGGTCGAAGCACTTGAAGCTGCCGGTCTCCAGATGATCTGGCTGGAAGATGTTGCAACGAAGATAAACAGCCTGGACAAGGTCGTTGGCTTGCTGCTTCGAAACCAGTCGCTTACGCGAGGCGATCCGGAAGGACGTGCGCTGATCCTGTTTACTTCCGGCTCCGAGGGTTTGCCAAAGGCCGTTGTTCTCTCGCACCGAAACATTCTGAGTAATTGCTCCCAGATCGAAAACCGGATCGACTTCACGCCAAAGGACAAGCTGTTCAATGTTTTGCCAGTCTTCCATTCCTTTGGGATGACGGGCGGGCTGATCCTGCCGCTCCTGTTCGGCGTTCGCCTGTATCTCTACCCCTCCCCTTTGCATTACAAGCAAATTCCACAGGCGATCGCAAAGTCAAAACCGACAATTCTTTTCGGGACCGACACCTTTCTGACCGGATATGCACGGACTGCCAAGAATAGCGATTTCGATACGCTGCGCCTCGTCGTGGCCGGCGCTGAAGCCGTTCGTGACGAAACACGGAAGAATTGGCGGGACCGGTTCAACACCCAGGTTCTTGAAGGATTTGGAATGACAGAGGCAGCGCCCGTGGTTGCCGTCAACACTCCGGAAGAGAACCGTCCAGGCACAGTAGGCAAATTGTTGCCCGGGCTAGAAGCGCGGTTGGATCCTGTCGACGGCATAGCCGAAGGTGGCAGGCTGCATGTACGTGGTCCAAATGTCATGATGGGATATATCCGTGCCGAAAAGCCAGGGGTACTGGAGCCGGTTCCGGAGGGATGGCATGATTCAGGCGATATCGTCACGATCGATGACGACGGTTTTGTCAAAATACGCGGCCGGGTAAAGCGGTTTGCAAAGATTGCCGGTGAAATGGTTTCTTTGGGTGCCGTTGAGAATCTTGCTTCCGATCTGTGGCCTGATTCCGACCACGCTGTTGTCTCCATTCCCGACAAGCGCAAGGGAGAGCGGATCGTACTTGTCACAACCGAGAAAGATGCAAAGCGCGACGACATATTGGCAGCGAGCCGGAAGAATGGTCTTTCGGACCTGATGGTTCCCGCCAACATCGTTTACACAGAAGCAGTTCCAGTTCTTGGAACCGGCAAAATTGACTATCACAAAGCTCGGGAATATGCGCTCGACAAGCTCGCGAGCAATACGAGTGCATAGAATTTAGGCATAAATTCAGGCTGAAAACGATCAATTAAATATTTGCCAAAAAATATTTACTATATTCTTGAATGATATATATCAAACATTTATATGACCATGTCACATGGGGTGGTCTGATATGGCCAATCCCGGCTTGGACGATGCATGTGGGGATTGTCCACAAACAAGGTTACCGAAATGCAAAAAACATCCGGCGCCAAGAACTGGAGCAATAAAAATGAACGTTAGGACCCTGATTCTAGCCATCCTCAACAAGCAGGATGCGTCAGGATATGAAATCAAGAAACTGTCAAGCGAAGGGCGGTTCAGTTACTTCGTCGACATTAGTTTTGGTTCAATTTACCCGACACTGGCAAGATTGGAAGAAGAGGGGAACTGGATCCCCGGAGACGACCACCCCAATTTCCGGGGTGGTCCTGTCCTGGTTGTTACCGACCTGCAGCATCCAGGCGTCCACTTGTCGTGTCTGCTGGAGAATCTTCGTGACGATC
>JBCCEP010000484.1:0-2862 GCA_039030215.1 Pseudomonadota bacterium | reverse complement strand
GGTTTCCGTAGCGTCCGCAATGGAATGCGACACGATCAATCTTGGTGCCGCGATTTCGTTGACGGGCAAGTATGCGACCAACGGTGTGAACACCAAGGACGGCTATGACTTTGCCATCCAGAAGATCAAGGACAGTGGCGGTATCAAGGTAGGTGACAAATGCTACAATTTCGAAGTCACTTATTACGATGATGAATCCAAGGGTGACCGCGGCGCCACGCTTGCGGAGCGTCTGATCAACCAGGACGGTATGCAGTATATGCTTGGGCCATACTCTTCTGGCCTTACAACAGCAATTGCGCCTGTTACTGAAAAGTACGGCATCCCGATGGTGGAAGCTGAAGGTGCATCACGCTCATTGTTCAACAAGGGCTACAAATATCTGTTTGCCGTTCTTTCGACTTCTGAGCAGTACCTTGCATCAGCGATCGCATTGGCCGCAGAAAAAGCCAAGGAGCAGGGCAAGGATCCTTCATCTGTTACCGTTGCTGTGGCAGTCGAGAACGATCCGTTCTCGCTCGATATCCGCGCGGGTATCCTCGAAGATGCTGAAAAATATGGCATGAAAGTCGTCGTTGACGAGAAACTCCCACGTGATCTCAGCGACATGACCTCCATCCTGACGAAGGTAAAGTTGGTCAAACCTGATGTACTGGTCGTATCGGGCCACTCAAAGGGCGCAGCGACTGCAGTCCGTCAGATCGCAGAGCAGGGCGTAAGCGTTCCGCTCATCGCCATGACGCATTGTGAATCAGCCGATGTTGTCGGTAATTTCGGAGAGTCAGCTGAGAACATTCTGTGTTCGACCCAGTGGGATGAAACGCTGACCTATGAAGATCCGATCTTCGGTACTGCGTCCAATTACAACACTGAAGTCAAGTCAAGCTTCCCGGCATATGCCGATCGTGCAGTTCCCTATCAGACAGCGCAAGCCTCTGCAGCCGTTTACGTCTTTGCAGATGCGTTCCAGCGTGCTGGTTCACTTGATAAGGATGCCGTTCGCGATGCGCTTGCCGAGACCGACATGATGACCTTCTACGGTGGCGTAAAGTTCTCCGAGGCCGGCAACAATGTTGCCAAGCCCATGGTTCTTCGTCAGATCCAGAATGGCGAATACAAGGTGGTTGCACCATCCGATTTTGCTGCTGCCGACCTGGTTTGGCCGCGTCCTTAATCGCAGAATAATTATCGCGAAAACGCGCCGGGCACACTTGTACCCGGCGCGTTGCGTATCGACGAGGAAAATGGCGGGATTAAAGGCTGGGACGTGCCCCTATGGACGAAATTCTTTTTAATATCAGGCTTCTGCTCGATTTCCCGATCGTGAACCTGAAGATCATTATCGACGGAATCATGATCGGTGCGCTTTTTGCATTGGCTGCTTACGGGTTGGCCTTGGTTTGGGGCGTCATGAACGTGAAGAACCTCGCGCAGGGCGATTTCGTCATCGCTGGAGGTTATGTTGCATACTCGCTGAACCAGGTGGGGATTTATCCGCTGCTTGGTGTTCCGCTGGCATTCGTCATCATGTGGGGCATTGGCTGGGTAATCTACAAGACCATCATTACGCGAGTGATTGAGCGGGACTTGTTTACTTCGCTTCTGGCAACGTTTGGTCTTGCCATCATGATGGCCCAAATCATGAACCTGATCTTCGGCTCAGATACACAATCGGTCGATCTGGGACTGCCAACATGGTTCCTGGGACCCTCCGGAATTATCGATCTACCAGCGGCAAAGGTCATTGGTGTTGCCATGGCGACTGTGCTTGCCATTGCCGTCGTCATATTCATGAAGCATTCACGAATGGGTCAGGCAATTCGTGCAACCGCACAGGACAGCCGTGCGGCGCGCGTCATGGGCATCGACACCGAAAAAGTTTATGCTTTCACCTTTAGCCTCAATGCAGCGATCTGCGGTGCGGCAGGGGCGATAATCGTTATGATCTGGGTGATCCAGCCTTTCTACGGCATCACCTACAGTGTGCGCGCATTCGTCGTGGTGACGGCTGCAGGAATTGGAAATCTGCCGGGCGTAATTGCTGCCGGCCTTGGTATTGGTGCAGCCGAGCAGTATGGCGGGCACATATTTGGCATCGGTTATCAGCAGGCCATTGCGGTGGTCCTTCTGTTGATCGTGCTTTTTGTACGGCTGATGCAGCAGCGTCGCATTAGACAAGTGCTGAAGTGAGGGCAGGGCTATGACTCGCAAATTCTACATAAATACCGCCCTCCTGATACTCACCATTCTGGCACCATTTATCTTTCCGGTTTGGAAAACTCAGCTTGCGACGCTTTGGCTGTTCATCATCGTCGCCCTGACCTGGGATATGACCGGCGGTCAGATGGGCTATAACTCGCTGGGGAACATCTTCTTCTACGGCACCGGCATGTATGTCTGTGCAATAATCGCGATCGGGATGTATTTCCCGTTTGGCGAGTGGACCGATGCTTCGCGTTCCGAGACCTGGAAATTTACAGATAACCAGTACTTTACCGGTCTCATTCTGGGTTCGTTGGGAGCCGGAATTTTCTGTGCGCTATGCGCATACATTCTGGGCGGACTGTTCTTTGGACTCCGGGGGCCGTATTTCGCCATCGGCACGCTTGGCCTGGCGATCGCCACCGGTGAAATTGTATCGAACCTTGACTGGCTTGGCGGCGGTCAAGGCGTGTCCATGCCGATCTATAATGGTGATTTCGAGACCTTCAAGAACATCATCTATTATCTATATGCCGGTCTTGGTGTCGGCTTGTTCATCTTTCTGAACTGGTTTTACAAGACCCGTTTCGGCGCGGCGATCCGGCACTCCCCCGCGACCCCATCGTATTCCTTCACGGCGGCCCCGGCGCGTACAGCGTT
>JBCCEP010000483.1:0-2867 GCA_039030215.1 Pseudomonadota bacterium | reverse complement strand
TCCATACTTGTCCTAATCGCAAGCGCATATCTTGCCTGGGTTGCACAAGGCTTTCAGGCGGCTGGCTTGCTTGCAAGCTCAGGACTTCCAGCAAGTTTCTTCCCGCAATTGATGTTGGCCTGTATCGCCATCTGCGCGATCATTGTCATGGCCACCTATATCTCGAAGGGCAAAGCTCACGAGACGGAAAAGGAGTTCGTTTACGAAGCTCCAATCGATGCCATCCGCGGCCTTTCAGTTCTGGCGGTACTGGGTGTCGGATATTTGATCTGGCGAAACTGGGGCTACGTGCCAATGGCTGTCTTCCTGGGCCCCGCGAGCTGCGCCGCAATGGGCGTACGCAATCCTGTCATCTACGGCGTAGTCCTGGCGCTCGCCGCAGCCATCTACTTGATCTTCACTCAGCTACTTGGGACCCGGTTCGATGTTTGAACTCGCTGCTATCGCAACCGCATTCGCAAACCTCGCCGACCCATTCACGATGCTAATGCTCGTGGCCGGGATCATTCTGGGCCTCATTATCGGAATTCTTCCCGGTCTTGGGCCACCAATCGCGATCGCGCTAGCGCTACCTTTTACCTTTTATATGGATGTCGTTCCCTCGCTCGTCTTGCTACTGGCGATCTACAATGCCGCAATCTATGGCGGCTCGATTTCAGCTGTTGCAGTCGGCATCCCCGGCACAGGTGCCGCGATCGCCACCGTTATGGACGGCAACGCCATGTTCAAAGCCGGGCGCGGTGGTGAGGCGCTGGGCCTATCGCTCACCGGCTCGATCATTGGCGGTCTTGTCAGCGTCGTTTGTCTTACAGTAATCGCCCCGCTTCTGGCCGAAGTCGCGATCAAGTTCGGACCGCGTGAATACCTTGCCATCAGCATCTTCGGTCTTGTGGTGGTCGTGCGTGTCGCTGGCGCGAATCTATTCAAGGGGCTGCTTGTCGGCGCGTTGGGGATCTTCCTGACTACTTGGGGCCTTGATGAACTGAACGGTGCCGAGCGCTACACTTTCGGATCGTATCATCTATTCGAGGGCATTCCTCTCGTGCCGTTCCTCGTCGGCCTATTCGCAGTATCCGAGGTTCTCATTGGCGCGGAACGTGCTTTGCAGAAGGTGGATTTCGACCAAACTAGCCTCACTGTGAAGTTGCCCGGCATGGCAATGCTGAAGCGCCTTAAAGGGAACCTTGCGAGATCGTCACTTTTGGGCACAGTCATCGGGATCATCCCGGGCGAAGGTGCTGCCGTCGCTGCGTTCTTTGCCTATTCGGAAGAGAAGCGCCGCTCGAAGGAACCCGAAAAGTTCGGAACGGGTCACCCAGAAGGAATCATTGCACCAGAAACAGCCAACAACGCTACTGTCGGGGGTGCATTGATTCCGACACTTACGCTTGGTGTACCGGGCAGCCCGGCAGCCGCAGTGCTTCTCGGCGCATTTCTAATCCAGGGCCTTGCTCCAGGACCAACGCTTTTCGACGAGCGCCCGGACATCATGTTCTCGCTCTTCCTCGGCCTGTTCCTGATCAACATTTTGCTTCTCTTCATTGGCATGGTGGCGATCCGGTTTGCCGCGAAGCTGATCATGGTGCCGATGACTGTCATAGTACCGACAGTTCTGTTATTGAGTATGACCGGTATTTTTGCGGTCTCGAACAGCATGTTCAATGTGGGCGTTCTACTGGCAGCCGGTGTACTTGGATATGTGGTCCGCAAACTGGGCTATTCCATTGCACCGCTATCGATCGGCTTCGTGCTCGGGCATATTCTTGAGAACTCACTCCGCCAGTCGATCACAATAGCCGATGGCAGCGTCGCTGAGTTCTTCAACACTCCGATCGGGATCGGCATCTACGTCGCCCTCATCCTGACAATCGTTTGGGGTCCGGCGATGGACTGGATCAAAAACAAAATGTCGGGGGTGGAAGACGCATGAGTAAGAAACCCAATATCCTCCTAATCTACGCCGACCAGATGCGGTACGATGCGATGGGCTGCGCCGGCAACCCAGTAATCAAGACGCCTCAGATTGACCGGCTCGCCAGCGAAGGCGTGCAATTCACTGAAGCCTACACATCCTACCCGATTTGCTGCCCGTTTCGAGCCTCTGTTATGACCGGCAAATACGCTCAAAACCACGGGATGGTCCAGAACCACTTTCCATTGAGAGGTGACCAGACATTCTTGGCCGATCTCATGAAAGATGCTGGTTATAGGACCGGCTATATCGGGAAATGGCATCTCGAAGGTGGACCCAAGCCTGGTTTTGTGCCGCCGAGCCGTCGCTTCGGTTGGGATCATTTTATCGGATTTAATCGGGGGCACGATTACATGTCTTCGATCTACTATGATGATAAAGGCCAAGCCTATCATTCAGCTCGCTATGAACCGGACTACCAGACGGATCAGCTAATCGATTTTGTTTCGGACGCCTCCAAAGCCGAGGATGGCAATCCCTGGATCGGGTATGTGAGTTATGGGCCGCCGCATTTCCCAATGGACATGCCGGACTATCTACGCAAGGTATATAAGCCGGAGGAAATACCACTGCCTCCTGGTGTCCCAGGCATGGAGCTTCAGCGTAGATTTCAGCATATTCGCAATGAAGTCTGGTGCGGTGGCGACCCCCGGTCAGGCCACGAGAGCCATGCACGCTATGACACGATTCCAAAAGGCGAGCCCGAAACCGAGGCCGATATTCGTCAGTTCATCGCCGAATACTATGGCATGATTCACAAATTCACCTGGGGATTAAATACAAAGATAGCTGGCAGAATTAATAAAACGGCAAAAAATGCCACCGACGTATCAACCAGAGCCACCATTTTAGCGCCACCAACTATGCTCTCCCGTTTACTGACGTAGGATCCATA
>JBCCEP010000482.1:0-2870 GCA_039030215.1 Pseudomonadota bacterium | reverse complement strand
GTCGGGCCAGCTTCTGCACTGACGTCGATCACCACCGTATTGGCATTCTTTTCGTTCTCATTTGCTTCAGGAACCGCCATGAAAGAGTTTTCGGTTCTCGGGATGGCAGTGGTCTCGATGGCATTTTTTGCCGTCATTATTGGTCTGCCGCTGGCAATGCATTGGGCGATCGCGAGCGGCATCGCAAAACCCAGTAAAATCAGCAAGCCGGCATTTCAGGGAATCGGAAACTGGATTTACGGATTTGTGGAACCTCGGCATGGCACGATTTCCGTAACTGCAATTGTGCTTGTTCTTGGGCTTGGTGTTGTCCATTTCCTTGTTACCCCAGAATTCAAGATAACCGATTTTTTACCGAACAATTCCGAAACGAAAAATGCAGAAGAACTTACAAATTCGGTAGCCGGCGGTCGCTCCCCAATTTTTGTTTCACTGCCAAAGGCGGTGGAAGGGCAGACATTGGCAGATGCCAATCTTGAGCGATTGCACCGCGTTCAGGACCTGCTGGCCGATATTTATGGTGAAGAACGGATATTCTCGCTCGCCGAGATTGCCGATCGGCTGGAAGCTGAATCGGCAAAACAACGGCTTTCTGAACAAATAGAAACAGCGCTGGCTGAAACGCGATCCACATTTGTTTCCCGGGATGGCAAGAACATGCTGGTGACGGTCTACCTGCCTTCTGATCAACCGATCGCCAAGACGCTGGAACAGATCTCCCAAACCCGTGCGCGATTAGCCGAGCTTGAATGGGGATCGGATGCGGTTGTCACTGGATTTGACGTCCTGATGGCCGATGAATTTACCCGCTTGGTCGAACAATTGCGCACCAGTCTGTTGCTGGCGATATTTCTCGGCGTGATGATCATCGGGATTGCCACCCGATCACCGATGCTGACTGCTGCCGCAATTACGCCGAATCTGCTTCCCATATTGGCCATAGAGGCTGTGATCTGGTTGAAAGGTGGCACCGTAAATCTATCTGAGGTGGTTGCGCTGACAATTTCGTTCGGGATTGCGATCGACAACGCTGTGCATGTCATCAATTTCTACAACCAGGAAATCAAAGCAGGAAGATCAATCGAGCAAGCAATTTCGAGAGCTGTCAGGGAAGTGGCGCCGGCGCTGGCTGCTTCCACTTCAATCCTGTGTGCATCTTGTCTGGTAACACAAATGAGCATTTTGCCCGTCGTGCCGGTATTGGGAAGGCTGATGATAGCCACGCTGTTTTTTGCCTATATTGCCAATCTGTTGATATTGCCGGCAAATATCTTGTCGATAAATCGATGGAAGCAACGGAATCAAGGCCAGCAGATCCAAACCGGCAGCGAAGGTTGAAACTGCTTCGTCATAGGATGAATTTTGAAAGATGAATAGGACAGGAAAACAAAAGAATATCGCGATGGTGCTGCTGGCCAGTCTTGCATTGGCTGTTCCGGTTGCTGCGAATACCGCCACGGCGCAAGCAGATGCCGGCGCGTTTCTGAAGTCGCTTGAGGGTGGATGGCGCGGTAGTGGTGTCGCCAAATTGCCCGGAAGGGAGACCGAAGAGCGAATCTCCTGCCGCGTCACGAATGACTACGACAGTAATGCAAACGAGCTTTCGATAAACGGTTCCTGCGCCACGACCCAATTCAAGGGTTCTGTAAGCGGAAAACTGAATTATACCGGCAATGATGTAACCGGCGCATTGATGGGTTCGTTCGACGGCTCGCGGATGACAAAATCGACCGGAAAGGTTGATGGTAACGAGCTTGTGGTTTCGGCAAATTTTGTCGACAATGCCACTGGCGCGCTTTGGCGAAGCCGGCAAGTGGTGCGCAAAACCGGTGAGGGATTTTCGGCCGATTTCTTTACGTTCGAAAATGCCAAAGGTGAATATGTAAAATCTGGAAGCATACAGTTTTCCAGCAATTAGGGCGGGCTGATCGGATGAGGTGATATCCATGCCGATCAGATGTGGGTATGACCAATACGGTGACTTTCTACGACGGCCATGTCGATCCGGATCGAGAGCGGTTTGGCAGGTTCAAGGACCTGCCAAGGAACCATCCGATCAACATGCTGAACCTGATCCGGTTGAACGATACCGCGACCTATGAAGACGGCACCATGATCACCGGCCGGGAAGCCTATGCGGCCTATGCGCGTGCGAGTGCGCCAATTTTCCAGAAGCTTGGTGGCCGGATAGTCTGGTCAGGTAATTTCGAACTGATGCTGATCGGACCGGAGGAAGCGTATTGGGATTTGTGTTTTGTCGCAGAATATCCGTCGGGCGAATCCTTCATCTCGATGATCCGCGATCCGGAATACCGCGAAGCGGTGAAGCACCGGCAAGTCGCCGTTGCCGATTCACGATTGATCAGGCTTCGTCCGAACGAGCCGAGGGGCATGTTTGGATAGTCCGCTTTCGGGAATAGGCAACTAAACAATCTTGGTCCAATTCTCTACCGGTTCGCGTCCGGTCACGAGGCGATTGACAGGCGCAGACGTATCGGCGTAGCCGATTGCCATTCCGCAAAACAGCATTAGTTCTGGATCCATTTTGCAAAACCGGGATACGGATTCGGGGTAAACAGCCCAGCATTCCTGTGGGCAGGTGGCAATTCCAGCCTCTTGTGCCAATAGCATGAAGCTCTGCAGGAACATGCCCAGATCTGACCATTGCGGTGGACCCATAATACGATCGACAAAGCAGAATATCGCAGCCGGTGCGCCGAAAAAGCGGTAGTTGTTTGAAAACCATTCGAGTCTCTTTGGCCGATGGTCGCGGGAAATTCCCAGCAGGGCATACATGGCCTCGCCGACTTCATATCTGGAAGTACGATATGGCTCTTTCAAATTTGGTGGATAGACGCGGTATTGGGGGG
>JBCCEP010000481.1:0-2885 GCA_039030215.1 Pseudomonadota bacterium | reverse complement strand
TGTTCTTGAGCAGCTGAAGAAAGTCAAAGGTCCAGATCTGGACAGCAATCTCGTCGATTTGGGATTGGTCTCTGAAATATTCGTTGCGGACTCGAAGGTTTATTTTTCAATCACTGTACCGGCAGAGCGCGCGAAAGAACTTGAACCGTTGCGAGAGGCCGCCGAGAAGGCGGTAGGCGAAATCGAGGGCGTCGAAAAGGTCGTGGTTTCCCTTACCGCTGCAAAGAAACCCGGTTCCGGTGAAAAATCGAATGAGCCGCCTCAAAGGCAGTCGGCACCGAAGGGCACCCAGCCGGGTGTCGTTCCGCCGCAAATGCGCGGGCAAGGTCCAGGTGGCGGCCAAGGTATGCCGGAGAAGCTTGGTATTCCGGGCATTGAATCGATCATTGCGGTTGCTTCGGGAAAAGGGGGCGTTGGGAAATCGACAACCGCGGTCAATCTTGCGTTGGCACTACAGGCGAATGGGTTAAAGGTCGGCGTGCTTGATGCCGACATATACGGCCCATCGATTCCACGCTTATTGCACATCACCGGAAAGCCGCAGACGGTAAAGGGCCGGACGTTGAGACCGATGGACGGCTATGGCCTAAAGGTCATGTCCATGGGGTTCCTTGTTGATGAAGAGACGCCGATGATCTGGCGCGGGCCGATGGTTATCTCTGCTCTCACCCAGATGCTGAGGGAAGTGGAGTGGGGAAAGCTTGATGTTCTGGTGGTCGACATGCCGCCCGGCACCGGGGATGCTCAACTGACCATGGCGCAGCAGGTTCCTCTTTCGGGCGCGGTGATCGTTTCAACGCCGCAGGATCTGGCGCTGATAGATGCCCGAAAGGGTCTGAACATGTTCCGCAGGGTCGAAGTGCCGGTCTTGGGGATCATCGAAAACATGAGCTATTTCATCTGTCCGCATTGCGGCGAGAAGTCCGATATTTTCGGGCACGGCGGAGCCCAAAGCGAAGCTGAACGGATTGGTGTACCGTTCCTGGGCGGTGTGCCGCTGCATATGGAAATTCGGGAAAAATCGGATGCGGGCACGCCCGTTGTTGTTTCAGATCCTGATGGTCCGCATGCGAAACTCTATCGGGAGATCGCAGACCGGGTCTGGAGCAGATTGCTTGAAGAGCGTGATATGAGCTCCGCACCGGCGATCGTCTTTGATTGATCGGCACAGGCGGGATGTGCCGGGCTTCAATTCGAAATCACATCGCGGATGCGGGAGCGTTTGGGAAAAATACCTGCTTTCCATTTAGCTTGAAGTTCGCAATTTTTGCCTGACCTTCTGGGGAAACCATCCAATCAAAGAAGGTCTGGCTGTCAGCGTGGTTTGATGCAGGACACTTCTTTTCGTTGACGCGAATAATTCCATACTGATTGTGCAGTGAAGGGTCACCTTCGAACAAGATCTTGAAGTCGGCCTTGTTTGCAAAGCTGAGCCAGGTTGCACGATCGGTTATTGAATAAGCTCCCATTCCAACAGCAGCATTCAGGGTGGCACCCATGCCGGAGCCGGTGGATCGATACCAGGTGCCGGAATGTATATCCGGGTCGATATTGGCCTTCCGCCAAAGGGTGAGTTCTTTCTTGTGGGTGCCGGAATTGTCTCCGCGCGATGCGAAAACAGATTCTTGCATAGAGATTTTGCGAAGCGCTGAGGATGCTTCGCTGCTGCCACTTATTCCGGCAGGATCATCGGGCGGCCCGATGATAATGAAATCATTATACATCAGGTCATGTCGCTTGATCCCGTATCCATCGCTGACGAATTCTTCCTCATCCGGTTTGGAATGAACCAGGAGGATGTCGGCATCGCAGTTTCTGGCATTCTTGATGGCTTGGCCGGTGCCAACCGAGACGATGTTTACCGAGATGCCCGTCTTTTTCTCAAAAACCGGAAGCAGATGGTCGTAAAGACCGGAATTCTCGGTTGATGTCGTTGACTGGACCAGGATTGATTGGGATCGGCCAAGCGTCGTCGAGGCGAGCAATGTCGCAACAAATACCAACGTTAAGCGTGCCATTGTATCGACCAGCACCAATTTGGCCTTTCAAAGTTGCGATCAAATGAACAGGCGGCCTTCAAGATAGGCGATTGCCTCCTTTGAAGCAGGATTTGAGAAGAATCGATCTGCCTCACCATGCTCTGTTGCCTTACCCCGATGAAGAAACACAATGTCATCTGCCAAGCGTTGTGCCTGGCTCAGTTCATGGGTCACAAAAATGATCTTTGTGCCCTTACGTGATGCTTCCAACACATTGTTTTCAATGGCATTTACCGAGCTCGGGTCGAGATTTGCAGATGGCTCGTCAAGGAACAGCACCTCCGGCTCGACCGCCAGGGCGCGAGCGAGCGCCAATCTCTGCTGTTCGCCGCCGGACAGAAGACGGGCAGGGCGATTGGCAATTGCGGACAGGCCAGCCTGTTCGAGCACCAATTCGCAGCGATCCCGATTTCTTATGCCTCTTGTTGCGAGCGCGAAGTTGATATTTTCGATCACCGAACGCCGCAAAAGTACCGGTTTCTGGAATACCATTGCCTGCCGGCGCCTGATTTTATCGTTTAGTGGCTTTCCAGCCCAAAGGACGGTGCCCGCCGTCGGCTCGATCAGGCCGTGGAGCAGGCGCAATAACAGGCTCTTGCCGGCGCCGTTGAAGCCCAGCACCACGGTGATGCCTGGAGAATCAATTGACAGGTTCAAATCATCAATCAAATTTCGTTTTTCTGCCCTGTATGTGAGATTGCGACATAGCAAGGGGAGGAAGGAATTCGGTGAATTCCTGTCATATATTTTGTAGATATTTGTTGATTTTACCGTCGATTTCTCAAGCATTTTCGAGCTTCCCGACCGTTAGGCGCAGTCCTGATGCGATTGCATTCACGCCAAGCG
>JBCCEP010000480.1:0-2897 GCA_039030215.1 Pseudomonadota bacterium | reverse complement strand
TTGTTCATGATCATCATTGGTGGCCTTGGATCAGTTTTTGGGGCCTTCGCTGGCGCGGCATTTATGGTTATTCTACCCGTGCTTTTAAAAGTCATAGGCGCGGATTGGTTGGGGTGGCCCGACGACGTTGTGGCGCACCTCAATCTTGTCGTCGTAGGTGCGCTAATCATGGGTTTCTTGATATTTGAGCCTCATGGGCTGGCCCAACTATGGCGGCTTGCTAAGGAAAAACTAAGGCTTTGGCCTTTCCCACATTGAGGGGCCAATTCAACTAACTAGGGAGGAAATTATGAAAAAACTTGCAATGTTGGCAGCGGTAGCGGCCGTTGCGGCGGGACCGGCAATGGCCGATCTTAAGTTCCCGTCTTTGGACTATCGCACAGGTCCATTTGCAGCGGGTGGGATCCCCTTTGCCGATGGATATTCCGATTACCTGACACTTTTGAATGAGCGCGATGGCGGTATCGGAGGGGTAAAAATCTCAAACCCAACCTGCGAGACGGCATACAATACTGAGAAAGGTGTTGAGTGCTATGAGGCCCTTAAGGAAGATGCGCTGGTCTTCCAGCCGCTATCGACAGGCATCACCTATCAGCTGATACCGAAAGCAAGTGTGGATCAAATACCGATCCATTCAATGGGATACGGTCGGACTTCGGCGGCCAACGGAAAAATCTTTGAATGGGTCTTTAATTATCCGACAAACTATTGGAACGGCGCCTCTATCGGTGTGAAGCATATGTTATCGGAAAATGCCGATGACATGTCGGGAAAGAAGGTAATCCTGCTGCATTTCAACGGTGCATACGGGAAAGAGCCTATTCCCACACTTGAAGCACTATCTGCAAAGCACGGTTTCGAGTTCTCTGCCATCCCAATCGACTATCCTGGCCAAGAGCAGAAATCACAGTGGCTTCAGATTCGACGTGAACGCCCAGACTACATCCTGTTCTGGGGATGGGGCGTTATGAACCAGGTTGCGGTGCAGGAAGCCGCGAACATCCGTTATCCAATGGATCAGTTTATCGGTATTTGGTGGTCAGGTTCTGAAAACGACGTGATTCCAGCTGGCGAGGGTGCGAACGGGTACAAGTCTTTGCAGTTCCACAACGTCGGTAGCGATTATCCCGTCTTCGATGACATCAAAGAATATGTGGTGGACAAGGGGCTCGCTGCGGGTGCAGGTGATCAGATCGGGACGGTGCTATACAACCGTGGAGTATATGCGGCGATGCTGGCGGCCGAGGCTGCGCGCAACGCTCAGGAAATCCATGGGACCGCTGAAATTACCGGAGCAATGATGCGCGACGGGATGGAAGCTCTGGAAATCACTGAAGCGCGAATGGCGGAACTTGGTTTGCCTAACTTCGGTCCGACATTTTCGGTGTCATGCGAGAACCATGGTGGACGCGGTCCAGCAGCAATTGCTCAATGGGATGCTGGAAGTAACGAATGGAAGTTAGTCACCGACTACATGGACCCAGATGAAGAAGTTGTCAGTGGACTGATCATGTCCGATTCAGCGGCTTATGCTGCGGAAAACAACATCGAAGAGCGTTGCAACTGATGCAACGCGACCCCGGCCCATCAGGGCCGGGGCCCAATTTTTGCGGGAATGACCACAATGCTTGATGCCGCTAAGTCGGAGACGCCTCTGCTCGAGGTCAACAACATTGAAGTGATTTATAATCATGTCATTCTGGTTCTGAAGGGTGTCAGCCTTACAGTAAGCGAAGGCGGCATCACCGCATTGCTTGGCGGGAACGGCGCAGGCAAAACCACAACACTCAAGGCCGTTTCAAACCTGCTGCACTCGGAACGCGGCGAGGTAACAAAAGGTAAAATTCAGTACCGTGGTGAAGGCGTCCAGGATTTGGATCCGGCCGCACTTGTCAGGCGCGGCGTCATTCAAGTCATGGAGGGTCGCCACTGTTTCGAGCATTTAACCATCGAAGAAAATCTTCTGACCGGTGCGTACACTCGTCGCGACGGTAGCCCCAAGATCACAGAAGACCTCGAATTGGTTTACAGCTATTTCCCCCGCCTAAAAGAGCGGCGGAAAAGCCAGGCTGGATACACGTCTGGTGGCGAACAGCAGATGTGCGCAATCGGCCGTGCTTTGATGAGTAGACCAGAGACTATTTTGCTGGACGAACCTTCCATGGGATTGGCTCCGCAGCTGGTGGAAGAGATATTTGGCATAGTCAAAAACCTGAATGAGCGCGAAGGCGTCAGTTTTCTTCTTGCCGAACAAAACACAAATGTCGCTCTACGGTTTGCCCACTATGGATATATCCTTGAATCCGGTCGCGTGGTTATGGATGGGCCAGCCGAAGAATTGCGCGAAAACCCAGACGTGAAAGAATTCTATTTGGGTATGTCCGATGAAGGCCGGAAGTCATTTCGAAATGTCAGGTCGTACCGGCGCCGCAAAAGGTGGTTGAGTTGAGAGATTTTGCGGCGGAAGAAAAGAGGTCACACGACGAACGTGAGGCCGATCAGCTTAAGTCCCTGAATGGTCAGCTTGGGCCGGATAATCAGCTAACGTCTTTGTCGGGTTTGCGAGACCTTCCTGTTCTGCGGAAATCTGATCTCACTCAGGCTCAATCTGAGAACCCACCCTTTGGTCGCGTTCCGGTCAAAAATGTAGGACGTGTTTTCCAATCGCCCGGACCGATTTACGAACCAGGTGGCAAGGGTGAAGACTGGTGGAGATTGGGGCGCTTCCTGAATGCAGTCGGTGTTTGTCCAGATGATTTGGTTCAAAACACATTCTCTTACCATTTCACCCCAGCAGGCGCGATGTTTGAGAGCGCTGCAGATGCGGTCGGAGCAACAGTTTTTCCGGCCGGGCCGGGACAGACAACGGATCAGGCGCGATCCGCCGCAAAACTGGG
>JBCCEP010000479.1:0-2917 GCA_039030215.1 Pseudomonadota bacterium | reverse complement strand
GCTCCTTGGATTTTTCTTTCTGTCGGTCTGACGTTTTTTATCGTCTACGTTATCATCCCGATCTTCACCTCCATTAGCTATTCGTTCACCCGCTGGAACGGTCTCAGGCGCGCAGATGGTTCTTCGACCGCCGAGTGGATCGGGCTGGAAAATTATCGGATGCTCATGGAGGATCCGAATTTCTATACCTCGCTGTGGAACAACCTGCTTTGGTTGGTCTTGTTCATGCTGGCTATTCCGATTGGGTTAGGTATCGCGCTGTTTCTCAATCAGACGGTAACCGGCATCCGGATTTACAAATCCTTGTTCTTCTTCCCGTTCGTGATTTCGCAGGTTGTGGTCGGCCTCATATTCGGCTGGTTCTACGAGCCGACTTTCGGGATGGTGGGCGAGATTTGGGGCTTCTTCTTCTGTACCGAGGAAATCAACATTGTCGGCAATGTCCGAACCGTCTGTTCGGTCGATCCGCCCCATATTCTGGGCGATCCCAGGTATGCGACCTACGGGATCATCTTCGCCGGTCTATGGCCGCAAATCGCCTATTGCATGATTTTGTATCTGACGGGTTTGAATAATGTTTCTCCCGACCAGATCGAAGCCGGCCGCCTGGATGGCGCGAAAGGCTGGAAGATGCTTCGCCATGTGATCCTGCCGCAGCTGTGGCCGGCAACTTTCCTAGCAGTCGTCGTGACGGTGATCGGCGCACTGCGCTCATTCGACATGATCGCGACCATGACAAGTGGAGGCCCGTTCGGCTCCACCAACGTTTTGGCCTATTACATGTACGATCAGGCGATCGGGGAGGGCGTCGGCAGATATGGCTACGGCTCCGCGATAGCGACCGTGCTGTTTGCAATCATGCTCGTCTATATCAGCTACTTCCTGTGGCAGATGTACAAGGATGAAAGGGAGGGCCGCTAAGATGTTTCCCGCACCGATTGAAAAAGCCAGCTCTGCCAAACAATTTGCCTACAAGGCATCGCTGCCGATTGCCCTGTTCATCTGGCTGTTGCCACTCTTGGCGATTTTCCTGACGTCAATTCGTCCAGCTGCTGACATCAATACCGGCAATGTTTTTGGTATACCAAGCTCGTTCCAGATGATCGAGAACTATACCGAGGTGTTTCGGCAGTCTCCGGCGGGGCAATATCTGCTCAACTCGCTGATCATCACGATCCCGACGATGATTATCGCGGTAAGCCTTGCCTGCCTCACCGGTTACGCGCTTGCCATCTACAATTTCCGCTGGGCAATGCCGATCTTCTTCCTGTTCATCGCAGGCAACTTCGTTCCATTCCAGATCTTGATGCTGCCGGTTATCGATATGTCCAACCGGTTGGATGTTTATAATACGGTTCCGGGGCTGGTGTTGTTCCATGCGGCATTCCAGACAGGGTTTTGTACGCTGTTCATGCGCAACTTCATCAAGGCGCTGCCGCAGGAACTGATTGAATCCGCTCGTATCGAAGGGGTAGGGGAATTCCGGATATTCTGGTACCTCGTCATGCCGCTGGTCCGACCGGCCATTGCGGCTCTTGCAGTGCTCATTTTCACCTTCATCTGGAACGATTTCTTCTGGGCAACGGTGATGTTGCAGGATGCCTCGCAACTGCCAATCACGGTAGGGGTGAAGTCTCTCAACGGACAATTTGTCAATCAGTGGCATCTGGTTTCAGCAGCATCTCTATTAGCCGCTGTCCCGCCAGTGCTGATGTTCTTCGCGATGCAACGCCACTTTATTGCCGGTCTGACGCTTGGTGCCACGAAAGGATAATGCCTGGTGTCGAATTCCGTAATCAGCTTCCGTATCGACGGGAGACAGACGACGCTGGTCTTCGCTTGGCAGGACGGGGTGCCGGCGGTCGTCTATCACGGAAACTCACTTCCGGCGGGATTGGACCTTGAGACATTCTGCCAGACGTTGATCAAGCCGGTCGTATCCAGCTCTCTGGATCAACGCGAACCGGTCTCGCTCCATCCTGAAGCTGGGCGTGGATTTCCCGGTCATCCGGCAATGATCGCGCACCGCCAGGGCAATGGCGGCACCGCCTGGGCTGGCCGATTCACGCTGACGGGATATGAAAGTACTGACCAAAGTGTCGTGTTTAATCTGGTCGATTCAAACCGAAACATTTCATTGAACCTGAAATGCACCATTGATCCGGACACCGATGTCGCAGAGTTTGCCACCACGATCAAAAACAATGCAGACAGTCCATTCCTGATCGACTGGCTCGCCGCCCCAACGGTGGTGCCCGATCAGCATCTAAACGAATACATGATGTTCCATGGCCGCTGGTGCGCCGAGTTCTCGATCAATCGCGGCGAAATTCCTGTTGGCCAGATACGCCAGGAAAATCGGCGCGGACGTACTTCCCATGAGGCTTTCCCCGGTATCGTGTTGTTGAATGGCTCGACCGATGAGAACGCCGGCGATTGTCTGGGCGTGCATTTGGGATGGAGCGGAAATCATCGGATCGTGCTCGAACGGCTCCCGAGCGGCGACGTTCAACTTCAGATGGGTACGCTGCTGTTTAGCGGTGAGGGCGAATTGCAGCCAGGCGAAAGCGTTACGACGCCAACACTATATTGTGCCTATTCCAATTCCGGCCTGAACGATATGTCCCAGAAGTTTCACGCCCATGTCCGTCGCAACCTGCTGAATTTCCCCGATAAAGAGGTGCCCAGACCGGTGACGGTAAACACCTGGGAAGCAATCTATTTCGATCATGACATGAAACGCCTCGTCGAACTGGCCGATGCGGCTGCTGAATTCTGAGCAGAAAGATTTGTGATTGATGACGGCTGGTTCCTTGGTCGTGACGACCTACGTGGATGCTTATCTGGTTTTGATCTACGTGCTGTTCCGTTGGGTGACATTCTGTGTTTCAGTTCAAGTCTCGTCAGAGAAGTCTCG
>JBCCEP010000478.1:0-2935 GCA_039030215.1 Pseudomonadota bacterium | reverse complement strand
AGAGAAATTGTCGAAGCTCAATACTCGGTTCCGTTCCTTGCCCATGCCTGCATGGAGCCAATCAATGCAGCAGCAAGGGTAAATAACGGTTTTGTGGAAATATGGACGGCCAGTCAGGCGCCAACCATCTTGCGATCCTTGGTCGCGACCCACGCAAGTGTGGAGCCTGAAAACGTTCTGATTCACACAACCGTTTGCGGCGGTAGTTTTGGCCGGCGGCTGGATTCCGACTTTGCATTGGTAGCACTGGAAATGGCCAAACATACCGAAGGCAAACCCATTAATGTTGTTTGGTCGCGTCGGGAGGACATGGCGCATGAGATTTGCCGTCCGCCCGCGGTCGCAAATATGCAGGCCAGAATAAAACGACGTCAGTTACCCGATGCCATGGAAATCGAGGTTTCCTCACCATCCGTGTTGGAAAGTTTCATGAAACGGTCATATCCCGACTGGTTTTGGGCCGGATCGGATCAGATGTTGACGGCAGGGGCACATGATCAGCCCTATGCCATCGAAAACTATCGGGTTGCCGCGCATAAGTGCGATCTTGCGCCACCGGTTGGCTTTTGGCGTTCAAACGGCGCATCCTTCAACACATTTTTTCAGGAATGCTTTCTGGACGAGGTAGCGCATGCAGGGCGCATCGACGCGCTCGGCATGCGTCTGCGTCTTTTGGCCGGCCATCCATCTGCAATCAAGATGTTGCAGAAGGTATCAGACATGTCGGGCTGGGGCAGGGACTTGCCTGAAAACAAGGGTCTCGGCCTGGCGCAGACCTTTTCTTTCGGAACCTGGATTGCGTTGGTTGTCGAGGTGACCAGCAAGGAGAACCAGATAAAGATCGACAGGGTCTGGTGTGCGTCGGACATCGGACAGACCCTGGATCCAAAGATTGTGGAGTCACAAATTTCTTCGGGAATTATCTTCGGATTCTCCGCAGCAATCAGTCAGGAAATTACCTACAAGAACGGTGCGATCCAGGAACTCGATTTCGCCAAGTTTGGGATGCTGCGCATAGACCAGTGTCCGGAGATGGAAATTGAGCTTATCGATTCTGGAAGACCGATGAGTGGGGTAGGAGAGGTGGGAACGCCACCCGCTATTCCTGCTCTGGTAAATGCAGTTTTTTCGGCTACAGGAAAGCGTGTCCGCGATCTGCCGTTATCGAGGCATTTCAGTTTCATTTGAACTTGGTCAGGTACAGTTTCAGGGCATTTCCTGGTGAATTTTAATAACGTCTCAAAAATTCCGTATGAACATCAATGGCTCTGCGATAGAACACTAATTATTTCACCGGTCCCTTTAAGCTGGTCAAACGATGGATGAGAGCACGGAAATCAAAGAAAAACCGGACGACGGCTCTCAAGAGACCGCGCATAAGAATGCGTTCTATGACGAGGACGGATTCGTCCGCTCCGAATTTAAAGAGCACATAGAATCCCTCCTTCAGGCCGGCAAAGTCAAAAAACTTCGTAACGCCGTCGCTGAACTTCATGAGGCAGAACTTGGTGACCTGCTGGAAGCACTGGATACAGGCGAGCGCCTGGCACTCGTCCTTCTCGCGGGCGATTCCTTTGATATGGCGGCGCTTACCGAGGTTGATGAAGCGATCCGGCTGGAAATAATCGAGGCGCTGCCGAATTCAAGAATTGCCAGAGCTTTCCGGCAACTCGATTCCGATGATGCCGTCTATATTCTTGAAGATCTTGAAGACGCCGATCGCGAAAAAATCCTGGCAGCCATGCCATTCGCCGAACGCCTTCGGCTCCGTCGGTCGCTGGAATACCCCGAAGAGAGTGCCGGCCGGCGAATGCAGACAGAGTTTATTGCCGTCCCACCCACTTGGACGGTTGGCCACACGATCGACCACATGCGCGAAGACAAGAACCTTCCCGATCGCTTTCACGAAATTTTCGTCGTAAGCCCGCAATTCAAGCTGTTGGGAACGGTAGCCCTTGACCGCGTTCTGCGCACCGGACGCAAAGCAAAGATCGAGGAAATCATGGGTGAAACCACCCATCAGATTGACGTCAATATGGACCAGGAAGAAGCTGCCCGATTGTTCGAGCGCTACGATCTGTTGTCAGCCGCCGTGGTTGACGAAGATCATCGTTTGGTCGGTGTTTTGACCATTGATGATGTCGTCGACGTTATCCACCAGGAGGCAGATGAGGACATCAAGCTTCTGGCCGGAGTCGGCGACGAGGAGTTGTCAGACAGCGTATGGGATATCGCCAAATCCCGCTTTTTGTGGCTGTTGCTTAATCTCGCAACGGCAATTTTGGCGTCAATGGTGATCGGTCTGTTCGAAGGCACAATCAAGGACATGGTTGCCTTGGCAGTTCTGATGCCGATTGTCGCTTCCATGGGTGGAAATGCCGGTACCCAGACCATGACCGTTGCCGTCAGGGCATTGGCTACTCGGGAACTGGACAGCTACAACGCCCGCCGTATTGTCATCCGTGAAATTGTCGTTGGATTTTTGAACGGCCTGTTTTTTGCAGTGTTGATGGGCATAGCTGCAGGCATTTGGTTCAATAATGCCCAGCTCGGGGCGGTAATTGCTGCGGCAATGGTATTCAACATGATCTCAGCTGCAATAGCCGGAATCCTGATACCGATGGTACTCGATTATTTTGAGATCGACCCAGCCATTGCCTCAAGCGTGTTCGTTACGACCGTAACTGACGTCGTAGGCTTTTTTGCATTTTTGGGATTGGCATCCTGGTGGTTTGGTCTGGGCTGACCTGCATAGCCAGCCCTTCAAACCCGACTACTGTGTGGAAGCGGTATAGGCCAAGTCCAGCGTAGGCTCACCAATATTCATTGGTGTTGTTGTAATCTGGTGCATGATGCGCTGGTGGATCTGCTTGTTGTCGCCAAGCGCGATGTGGCTTGTACGATAGCTGAAGAAATTATGGATGGTCAGATCATT
>JBCCEP010000477.1:0-2947 GCA_039030215.1 Pseudomonadota bacterium | reverse complement strand
GGAACCCTCTTGGCGCTTGACAACCAAGACCGACACATTGTACATTCACCTCCGCTAATAGCACCTGCGGCCGACGAAAACCCGGGTACAAAGTCCTCTCCGGTTTGTCGGCCTGCAAAATAATCCCTGACTACACCATCAAACGAATCACGGCCCAACGTGGCAAGGCCCCTTGCCGTACCGGGTGCATATTCTGCCAGATAGTCTGCCTGGCTTTGCGACAGCCCGTCCTCGACGCCAGCCGAAGCAATCACGATCGGTACCGGACTGGTGCCAATTACTTCAGCAAGGCGCAGGTCCTTGTCCGCTTCTGTCGGCTGGTCAAACAGAATATCCAGCCCAATGGCCTTTGGACCGGCCTGAGCAATATGCTCGACCAGATCGGCCAGAAACCCCCGGTCAATCGGGGAACGATAGGGAAATTCTTCCAGCGTCTCTTCGGTGACTGTGACAAAGACAATATCCTGGTCTGGCTCGGTAAAGGGCGAGACCGCCGACATCAAGATGTCACGGTAGAAGTTTTCGACCGGCCGGGCAATCACCAGCGAGATCAGGATCACCATCGCGATGAACAATGGCAGCGTCCACGCCCCACGGCCCAGATTTGCCAGGCCGCCTCTGCCAGTTTTCTTGCGCTTGTCATCTGTCATGCTGGAGGGAGACTAGCGTAATTTTCGTAATACAGAAACGCGTATGCGAAATGCTCTTCTACAGCAGACAAATTTGCAAATTACTACCGCGTCAACCGCTTGTAAGTTACCCGCTTAGGATTGACGCTTTCAGGGCCTAGCCGGCGGATCTTGTCGGCCTCATATTCCTCGAAATTACCCTCGAACCATTCAACATGGCTGTCGCCTTCGAACGCCAGAATATGAGTGGCAAGACGATCAAGAAACATCCGGTCGTGGCTGATAATCACCGCACAACCGGCGAAATTTTCAAGCGCATCTTCCAACGCACCCAATGTTTCCGTATCCAGATCATTGGTCGGCTCATCGAGCAGCACGACATTACCGCCTTCCTTCAGCAGCTTCGCCAGATGCACCCGGTTGCGTTGACCGCCCGATAATGTACCGACTTTCTGCTGCTGATCACCGCCCTTGAAATTGAACGAAGAACAATACGCCCGCGAGTTGACTTCATGCTTGCCAAGCTTGATGACGTCATTTCCGCCCGAAATCTCTTCCCAAACGCTCTTGGAGCCATCCAGGGAATCGCGGCTTTGGTCGACATAGCCAAGCTTGACCGTCTCCCCAATGCGGATTTCGCCATTGTCCGGTTGTTCCTGACCCGTGATCATCCGAAACAGCGTAGTCTTGCCGGCCCCGTTCGGTCCGATAACTCCGACAATGCCGCCCGGAGGCAGCTTGAAGGAAAGTTCGTCAATCAAGAGCTTGTCATCATAGCCCTTTGAAAGACCTTCGGTCTCGATCACCACCTGGCCAAGCCGTTCCCCGGCCGGAATGACGATCTGCGCGTCACCGGGCCTGCGGTCATTTGCGGATTTGACCAGCTCGTCATAGGCCTTGAAGCGCGCTTTGGACTTGGCCTGCCGTGCACGTGGGCTTGAAGCAATCCATTCCTTTTCACGGGCAAGCGCCTTTTGCCGGCTGGCCTCCTCGCGACCCTCCTGCTGCATCCGTTTGGCCTTCGCATCCAGATAGGCGGTGTAATTTCCCTCATAGGGAATGCCCCTGCCCCGGTCCAGTTCGAGAATCCAGCCGGTGACATTATCCAGGAAGTAGCGGTCGTGGGTGACCATCAAGACGGCACCCGGATATTCCCGCAAATGCTTTTCAAGCCAGGCAATGGTTTCGGCATCCAGATGGTTTGTCGGTTCGTCGAGCAGCAACAGATCAGGCTGACGTAATAATAGCTGGCAGAGTGCGACCCGCCTTTTCTCACCGCCGGAGAGATTGTCTATCTTCGCATCTCCCGGCGGGCAGCGCAGTGCCTCCATCGCCATCTCTATCTGGCTGTCGAGATCCCACAAATTTTGTGAATCGATCTGATCCTGCAGCTTGGAGCTTTCTTCCGCCGTCTCGTCGGAATAGTTCATCATCAGCTCGTTATAGCGATCAAGGATTGCCTTCTTCTCGGCGACCCCTTCCATCACATTGCCAAGCACATCCTTGGAACTGTCCAGTTGCGGTTCCTGCGGCAGATATCCAGATGTGGCCCCTTCCGCCAGCCAGGCCTCACCGTTAAATTCCTTGTCCAGCCCCGCCATGACACGAAGGACCGTCGACTTACCGGCACCGTTTGGTCCGAGAATTCCGATTTTTGCATCGGGGTAAAAGGACAGATGTACGTTTTCCAGAACCTTCTTCGATCCATAGGACTTGGAAAGACCCGACATATGATAAATGAACTGACGCGCCATGAATGGCAGACCTCGTGGTTTGATTGGCTTTTGGCGGCTATGTAAGCGATCACGCGCGCAACGGCAACGCGCCAATTAAAAGAACTTCCAACAAACAACACTATTTCGGTGATAGAGGCCGCCAGTGCTGGACAAATCAGATCGCATATTGCTTCATGAAATTTGCACGCTGAGGGATTCTAATGACACCAAGACAGACAGCCCGCGCCGGTATCGGCCTCGCCATGCTGGGCGCCGGTGCACTCTTTTTGGCGTCCACCACGGGGACTTCGATATTTTCGACACTGGGTTGGCTGTTAATTGGTATCGGCGCAATCACCTATATCTATGGCTCGATCCGGCATGTCGCCGGCTTCATGCAGCCAGATGAAGATTCCGAGGACGAACATGGACCTGTGGAGGTTCGCCTGCTGATCCAGTCAATGTGCGCGATCGCAATGGCCGATGGCGAAATTGCATCCGAAGAGATTGCCGAAATCTCCCGCATCCACGAAGACATGCTCGGCACAAAGATCCCGGACAAGGAAATTTCGAAGATCATTTCAGAACTGAAACCCGGCTTCG
>JBCCEP010000476.1:0-2950 GCA_039030215.1 Pseudomonadota bacterium | reverse complement strand
GTCATCCATACCACAATGCCAAATCCGAGGGGGAATATGCCTGCGTCTGCTGCGGTAGGCCGCTCTTCGACTCTGAGGCCAAATTTGACTCGGGGACCGGCTGGCCTAGTTTTTTCGAGCCGGTTTCAGCAGAAGCCGTCACGGAACATATGGATCGGAGCTTTTTTATGAAACGCACCGAAGTTCGCTGTGCCGACTGCGACGCCCATTTGGGTCATGTCTTTCCTGATGGGCCTCAGCCAACCGGCCTCCGATACTGCATGAATGGTGCAGCGCTGAAACACAAACCGGAAGACAAATAGGATCCTCACTTGTCAAAAGACCCAGATCTGAGCCGAGCTGGACAACCGCCACTGGCTGAACAAAGACCTGTCACTGATGATCGTTTCGGCGACCTTCGGGTTGATAGTTTTGGCTGGCTTCGTGCTGAAAACTGGCAAGAGGTTATGCGCGACCCGACGTGCTTGCAGGACGACATACGCAGCTATCTCGAAGCCGAGAATGCGTTCTTTCTGCAACAAATGTCGGATACGGAGACACTGCAAGAGCGACTGTTTGAGGAGATGCGCGGTCGGATCAAGGAGGATGATTCCACCGTTCCCAGTCCTGATGGACCCTGGGCCTACAGCATAAGGTTTGTTGAGGGTCAGCAGCATCCCCTCTTTGTCCGCAGCCCGCGTGACGGTGGAACAGAGCAGGTTCTTCTCGACGGCAACGCCCTGGCTGAAGGCAAGCCCTACTTTAAATTGGCGGGCGCCAGCCAGTCGCCCGATCATCAGCTTCTGGCCTGGGCGTTCGATGACAAGGGTTCGGAAAAATTTACCCTTCGCCTCCGCGACCTGGAGAGCGGTGACGACCTGCCCGATACGATCCTGGAAACCGCGTCCGGCGGAGTGTGGTCAGCCGACGGTCGATATGTCTTTTACGTCCGTTTGGACGACAACCACCGGCCGTCCAAAGTCTTTCGACATCAGCTTGGCACCGATCCCGAACTGGATGTGCTTGTCTATGAGGAACGGGACCCAGGCTTCTTCACCAGTGTCAGCAAGACACGTTCGGGAAAGCTGATCCTGATCAACAGCCATGATCACGAGACCGCCGAGATTCACACAATACCAGCGGATCAGCCCGAACGCGCACCGGAATGCATTGCCAGCCGCGAAGTGGGATTGGAATACGATGTGGATGAGGCAAATGGTGTTTTGTACATCCGAACAAATGCCGACGGTGCTATGGATTTCAAGATTGTCTCGGCCCCTCTTGCCGATCCGGGCCGAGACAATTGGCGCGACTACGTGCCTGCGCAGGACGGCGTCTACCTTCTTTCGGTCTCAGCATTCGCTGATTACCTCGTCCGCCTCGAACGCATCGACGGTCTGCCGCAAATTGTCGTTCATCGGTTGAGTGATCAATCAGAACATGCCATCTCGTTTGACGAAGAGGCCTATTCCCTGGGCGTCGACCCCGGTTTTGAATTCGACACAACAAGCTTGAGGTTCTCTTACTCGTCCATGTCGACGCCGCGTCGAACCTACGACTATGATATGGAAACACGGGCCCGGGTCCTTCGGAAAGAAGACGAAGTGCCGTCTGGCCATGATCCGGACGATTATGTCACCCGTCGGATCATGGCACCGGCGCCAGACGGGGAACTGGTCCCGGTTTCGCTTTTGTATCGCAGAACGACCAAGCTGGATGGGACAGCGCCTTGCCTGCTTTATGGCTATGGCGCTTATGGCATCGCGATTCCAGCCTCGTTCTCGACGGCAAGGCTATCCCTGGTCGATCGGGGTTTTGTCTACGCGCTCGCCCATGTTCGCGGTGGCAAGGACAAGGGCACGCGCTGGTACGAGGACGGCAAGAAGCATCACAAGAAGAACACGTTCTCAGATTTCATCGCAGTTGCGGATCATCTTGTTGCGGAGAACTTCACCGGCGAAAAGAAGATCGTCGCCGAAGGTGGATCGGCCGGCGGCATGCTGATGGGGGCCATCACGAACATGGCGCCGCAAAAATTCGCGGGAATACTGGCGATCGTGCCCTTCGTCGATGTCCTCAACACGATGCTGGATGATACGCTGCCTCTGACACCACCAGAATGGCCGGAGTGGGGAAATCCTGGGGCCAATGGTGATGACTACACATACATCCGATCCTATTCTCCCTATGACAATGTCACCGAACAGGTGTACCCACCGATCTTGGCCGTCGGCGGGTTAACGGATCCGCGGGTCACGTATTGGGAGCCGGCCAAATGGGTCGCCAAGCTTCGCCAGACCTTGCAGGATAGTCGCCACATCCTGCTGCGCACCAATATGGAAGCAGGCCATGCGGGCGCTGCGGGTCGTTTTGATGCACTCAAGGAGACCGCGATCGAATATGCCTTTGCCTTGAAAGTGACGGAATGCCAAAGTCGAGAGCCGGAGAACTCCTGAGGTTGTGAAGTGGCCGTCAAACGGTTGGTAACCAACGTTGCGACGCAGGACCCAAAGGCTGCCAAGGCCTTTTATGGCGATATCCTGGGAATGTCGGTCGCCATGGACCAGGGCTGGATTATCACGTTTCAATCTGAGGGCAAGGCACCGCCACAGGTAAGCATTGCTTCAAGTGGCGGATCTGATACTTCGGTTCCTGACATCTCAATTGAGGTCGACAATTTCAGCGAAGTCTTTGGCAGGGTTCTCAAGGCCGGCTTGGCAATCGAGTATGGCCCCGTCGTCGAGCCCTGGGGTGTACGGCGGTTCTACACGCGCGATCCTTTCGGCCGTTTGGTAAATATTCTGACTCACGTCTGATTACGCGGAACTGACACCAAATATTGCGCTTGTCCGGTCATTGCCCTATGTCCTTGGCATGCCGCGTACCGATCATTTCGGTACGAAGCCCACCCCGCAGCCACTCATTCAGGAGCGACAAAATGGCTTTCACCTTGCCGGACCTGCCTTATGCT
>JBCCEP010000475.1:0-2952 GCA_039030215.1 Pseudomonadota bacterium | reverse complement strand
TCATCGCGATCGCCGGTTTTTGCATATACCTGCGCAGACATCCATACGCCCAGATCCGACATGCAGGCTGCATATACATGCCATTTGGCGATGTTAAGTGATTCGATGAAAATATCGTCCTGGAAGACTTTGGGGTATTTCATGCCCATTCGGGTCTTGATGTACTCATAGAGCTTCTTCTGACCGACAAAGGCAGCACGTGTTGCAAGGAATTCCTGGAATCTATCAACAGAATCAATAGGTTGTACTTTTTTGAAGACGCTGAAGCGTTCAAAAAAATCCTGAATTGTAAGTTTCAAGGCACTCATCGAAGTTTTCCACCATTAGACCATGGTTGCGTATTAATTGGCGCAAATTTGTGCAAATTTTTGCTCCTATGCGGCCTGTCGTTCGGCGGGCATGCTGTTTGCCTGCTTGCTTTCACAGCAGCGAATATCAACCGGATCGGAACTATACAAGATGGTTGCGATCTTATTTTCGGGGAGGAAATTGTGGCTAACAACACATCGGACTCCAGGGAACAACATTGGGTGAAGACCAGAAGCCTTACCATCCTGGTATTGATTCTATGGGCGCTCTTCGGCCTGATTATCCCTTGGAATGCCGGAGCACTAAACTCAATAAGCTTCATGGGCTTTCCTCTGGGCTACTACATGTGTGTCCAGGGATCTTTGATTGCTTTCGTTGTCCTGATCTGGGTTCAAAATTGGCGGCAGGATGCCATCGATGACGAATTCGGCGTTGGCGATTAGGGAGGTCTGACATGTCTGTAGATGATAAACCCAAGGGCGGTCGTTTTGTCGACAATCTTGGAAAAGTCTATGCGATGTACACGCTGGGCTTTCTTGCCTTCTTTGCACTTATGGCGGTATTGGAACAGTTTGGTGCCGGGGCCCGTTTGATCGGTATCCTGTTCCTGATGTTCACAATCGCGATCTATGCGATCATCGGTTATCTGTCTCGTACGATGGAAGTCGATGCCTATTACGTTGCGGGACGTGAAGTTCCGGCACTGTATAACGGCATGGCAACCGCGGCGGACTGGATGTCCGGTGCCTCGTTTGTAGCGCTTGCAGGCGGTATCTATTTCGGCGGCTATCCATATCTCGGATTTGTTGTCGGCTGGACCGGCGGTTACGTGCTCGTCAACTCGTTGATGGCACCGTATCTGCGCAAGTTTGGCTGTTACACGGTACCCGATTTCATCGGGACCCGTTATGGCGGCAATCTTGCCCGGCTTTGTGCGGTTATCGTTCTTGTTGTTGCGTCGTTCACCTATGTGACGGCACAGATCAACGCGACAGGAACCATCGCATCGCGTGCGCTTGGCATTCCGTTTGAACTTGGCGTCTGGCTTGGCCTGTTGGGCATCTTCGTATGCTCAATGCTTGGTGGCATGCGCGGTGTGACCTGGACCCAGGTGGCCCAGTATATCGTGCTTATCATTGCCTATCTGGTGCCGGTTATCTGGATGTCCAATGCACAGGGCTTCGGGATAATTCCGCATTTCAGCTATGGTGATGCGGTTACCCGGATCGGTGAACTGGAGACACAGATCGGTCTTGCACCAGCTGTGGAATCGGTGCCTGGCCTGCGTACGCTGACTACACCGCATAATGATCCGCAAGGCGGATTGGAAGCCTGGAAGATGGTCACTCTGGCCATTGCGATGATGACCGGTACGGCATCGCTACCGCACATCCTGATGCGTTACTTCACGACGCCATCAGTACGGGCGGCGAGAAAGTCGGTCGGTTGGTCGCTGTTCTTCATTTTCCTCCTGTACTTCACAGCACCGGCACTTGCCACGCTGACGAAGCTGCAGCTGCTTGATCCAACATTGCCGACGGCAATCATGGGCAAGGCAATCGAGGAAGTGCAGAACCTGGAGTGGATCAAGAACTGGTCTCAGGTGGGAATGGTCGCAATCGTTGATTCAAGCGGTGACGGCATCCTGCAACTGAACGAGTTCTTCATGAGGCCTGACATAGTCGTTCTGGCAACGCCGGAAATTGCGGGTCTGCCTTATGTGATCTCCGGACTGGTTGCGGCCGGTGGCCTTGCCGCGGCAATGTCAACCGCTGACGGTCTGCTGTTGGCGATCGCCAACGCACTGTCCCATGACCTGTATTACAGCATCATCGATCCAAAGGCCGATACACGGACCCGCCTCATCGTGGCCCGCGTATTGCTCATCGTAATCGGTGCAGCGGCAGCTGGTGTTGCCACGCTGAAACTTACAGGGATCCTTGGGGCTGTGGCCTGGGCATTCTGCTTTGCCAATTCCGGCCTATTCTTCCCGCTCGTCCTCGGCGTGTGGTGGAAACGGGCCAATGCGGCAGGTGCAGTTGCGGGAATGGTGGTCGGCTTCACGGTCGGAGCCTGGTACCTCTACATGGTCTATGCCGGTGGCATGACACCATGGTTCGGTATTGATCATCTGCGCTTCGGTATCATCGGTATGCCAGCCAGCTTGATTGCCATGATCGTGGTTTCCTTGATGACGCCTGCGCCAAGCAAGGAAATCCAGGATATGGTCGACGAAACCCGGATTCCTTCCGGTGCGACGATCCTTGGCAAAACCCACTAAGGATATTTATCCATACGAGATTGGAGGGCGGGACAAGTTCCCGCCCTTCCTTTATATGCGGTTAGTGTGATTATGTATCAGCTAGTGAAATCGCGGCACCAAATATCTCAATAGGTCGATCATGCAGGAAACACTTTCCATCTTTCCGATCTGGGTTCTGGTAATCGATTATGTGCTGGGCATGATCATGTGGACCCTGATTGGCCGGGTTGCGATGAATATCTTCATGCCGGTCGACAGCGATTTTTTCTTCATGCGATTTTTCGTGAAAAGCACGGATCCCTTGATCCGCCTTTTCAAACCCATAACACCGGCATTCATCGCAGATCCGCTGGTACCGCTTTATGTTGCCTGGTTTTTCT
>JBCCEP010000474.1:0-2963 GCA_039030215.1 Pseudomonadota bacterium | reverse complement strand
GCGTGTGCGATGGGAGGATTATACCAAGGCCAAGGAGGAAATGTTGTCACGAACCAATATTGACGAAGCGCCATGGTATATCGTCGAAGGCAATGACAAGAAACGCGCAAGGCTCAATTGTATTGACCATCTCTTGTCGCTTTTCCCGTATGAGGATGTGCCGCATGAAGATGTCACGCTTCCCGATCGCGTTTTCAATCCGGATTATGAACGTTCGGTTTTACCGCGAGACTTGTATGTTCCACAGAAATACTGATTGGCGCTGGCTCGGATCGGATGCAGCCTGAAGCCTTTTATTCGCTCCGGTTGGAGTCTTCCTCCGGGCTGTCAGCGTCCTCCGCTAGATATCCGTAAACAAGAAATGCCAGGCCCGCGACAGAAGCAATCAGTGCGGTTTGCTGATAATCCAGATAGTAGGCAACCAGGCCCACCGGCAGAAACAGGAATGCATAAGGTGTGCTACGATGCCAGTTAACGCGACCTACGCGGCCAATCAGATAATAGATAAAGCTGGCAGCTAAAATCGCAATCAAAGCAAAGAAAACAATTCGTATCATTGTTTATAAGAGGCCTTTCATTCCTCGTGCTTTGGGCGGTTTTACCAGAAGTCGGCACCCGGGATAAACAGTTAATTGTTGCAGCGGCAATTCGCCGGTAGCTTCGCTCTGGTTTCAGGCATATATTTCAAATAGTTATCTGTACTGAACCGACTTACAGAGCTCGCCGTGCCCAATCCCAGATCCAAAGTGACAGCCTCCATCTTGCCTGCCCAAAGCCGCCTGCATCAGCGGCTATCATCGACGGATTACCTCGACTGCTATTCAGTGGCGTCGGATTTGTCTCCCAGGCGAGCGACTGAAATCATTACCGAATTTCCGGGGTGGGTCCGGTTCCTGTTGCATATTCGTCATTGGCTGACGGCACCGTTTGGTCTTCTTCGCGATGGACCGGAAGCTTCTGACAAAATCGGTTTGTTTCCGGTAGAGCTTGAAACAGAATCTGAACTGATAGCCGGGTTTGATGACCGACATCTCGACTTTAGGGTTTCTGTTTTCTCACAAGATGGTCGGGTATCGTTGGCTACGTGGGTCCATCCGCACAATTTTGGTGGACGGCTCTATCTGGCTGCCATTCTGCCATTTCACATATTGGTTGCGCGGAATGCCCTCGCGAGAGTCGGATCAGCTTGATTTGAAGATCAATGCCGATAGCCAGTTTGGTGCTTGGTAAAAAAACGGCCGGGCAAGATGACCGACCGTTTTGGATTGACTTTACGCGCTGATTCCAACCCTCCCGAAAGGAACCGGCAGGGTTGGTGATTGGTTTAAGCAGTCCGCGCACCCTCTATCGACGGGGCTTTTGTATCGGCCGCAGGCAAGGCTGCCCGTAGCACCAGATATCCTACCACTGCCGACAGTAGCGATCCGGTTAACACACCGATCCGAACGGAAGCAGCATGTTCAGGACTGTCAAAGGCGAGTGTTCCGATAAACAGGCTCATTGTGAAACCGATACCGGCCAACAAGGATGCGCCGTAAATCTGGAACCAGGTAACCCCGTCCGGCAATCGGGCTATACCCAGCTTCACACCGGCCCAGGCGAAACTCATGATGCCGAGCTGCTTGCCGATGAACAGGCCAGCTGCGATTCCGAGCGGGATACCGGCAAACAGGTCATCGAATGTAAGGCCGTGAAGCGAAACCCCGGCATTGGCAAAGGCGAATATCGGCATGATGCCAAAGGCGACCCAAGGTGCCAGGCCATGCTCGATTTCCTTGAGCGGTGACTCTCCCCTCTCATTCGATGCCTTGATCGGAATGAACAAAGCAATGGCAACGCCTGCCAGTGTCGCATGAACGCCTGATTTGAGTACGCACACCCAAACGACCAGTCCGACAACAAGATACGGCGCCACCTTCGTAACACCCCGCCAGTTCAAGTAAGCAAGCGCTGCAATGCCTATTGCCGCGATCGCCAAGACCTGTGTCGACAACTGCGACGTATAGAAAAGCGCGATGATGATGATCGCTCCGAGGTCATCGATGATGGCAAGCGCGAGCAGAAATACTTTCAGCGCCACTGGAACGCGCGGTCCCATGAGCGCCAGTACGCCCAAAGCAAATGCGATGTCGGTTGCAGCCGGGATGGCCCAACCGTTCAAAGCGGCGGTGTCACCATAGTTGATCCCGATGTAAACCGCTGCCGGTACGACCATGCCGCCGATTGCCGCCATGACAGGCAAGCCCGCCTGCCGGAAATTGGACAGGCGTCCTTCGACGACCTCCCGCTTTATCTCCAGTCCGACGAGGAAAAAGAATATCGCCATCAGACCATCATTGATCCAAAGCAGCAAAGGCTTGTCTATTTCCAGAGCACCAACCTGTATAACGACGGGCGTTTCCAGAAGTCCGTCATACAGCCAGGCTAAAGGTGAATTGTCGAGCAGCAGGGCAAATGCTGCAGCGAACATCAGCAACACACCGCCGGCTGCCTGATGTTGAAAAAACGCCTGAGCGCCCCGCTTGAGGGCGTCCGGCTTTTTGAGAATGGCCATCATTTTGTTTGTCGCCTCCTAGGGCGCGTCCGGCATTTCAGCTCGGAAAAATTCGTTATCAAGCTTCAGCGAACTGTCGTTCGACGGATACGGGACCGACAAAGCCTTCCGGCTTGACGGTGAACACACTGCAGCGCACCGAGCGAAGTACTTCTTCGGCCGCATTACCCATCAGCAGGCCAGCAATGCCGGTGCGGCAGATCGTTCCCATTACAATCAGTTCTATATCCCACTGATTTACGATCGTGGTGATCGCAGCATGCGGTTCTGACCTGGGCAGGTGCAGTGTAAAATCGGTATCGGGAGGCGCTGCGTCATTTATCAAGGACAGCACCCTGTTCCGATGAACATCTTCGTGTTCGGCCAATATCCGTTTGTAGTCATTCTCATGCAATTCCGAGTGGATCGT
>JBCCEP010000473.1:0-2982 GCA_039030215.1 Pseudomonadota bacterium | reverse complement strand
GTTTGAGCAAAATAGAGTGTTGGATTTGGAAAGTCTTGCTCAATTTGAGGACTTCCCGGGCCTATGAAGTTGTCCTGGATTGGTCGAAAATCGGACCGGCACTGGCTGCAGGTAATTCCGTCATCGTCAAACCTGCCGAGCAGACCTCGCTGACAGCCCTGCGCGTTGCAGAACTGGCTGCGGAAGCAGGCATACCGCGCGGCGTATTGCAGGTCCTGCCGGGTGACGGGCCAACGGTCGGCGAACCGCTTGGTCTGCATGGCGATGTCGACATGGTGAGCTTTACCGGTTCAACCGAAACCGGAAAACGTTTCCTGCGGTATTCTGCCGACAGCAACCTCAAGAAAGTCGTTCTGGAATGCGGTGGTAAAAATCCGGCAATCGTCTTGGAAGACGCCGAAAATATTGACTTTGTGGCCAACCATATTGTCAATGCGGCCTTCTGGAACATGGGTGAAAACTGTTCTGCAAACTCCAGACTGATCGTCCATGAGGCCGTCAAGAAACCGCTGATCGACAGTATTCTCGCCCGTATGCGCGACTGGAAAACCGGCAATCCGCTCGATCCGCAAAACTACCTTGGTGCGCTGATTGATGATGAGCATTGCAAAAAGGTTGCTGCCTATCTGAAAACGCCAAAAGGCAAGGTGCTCACCGGCGGGAAGATCAAGAAAGGGTTTGCCGAACCGACCGTCATTGATGACGTGAAAAAAGGCGACAAGCTTGCCAAGGAAGAAATTTTCGGACCGGTACTTTCGGTTATCACGGTCAGTTCTTTTGATGAAGCTATCGAGATCGCCAACGATACCGAATACGGCCTTGCTGCCAGTATTTTTACCGCCAACTCCAAGAAGGCAATTCGCGCCGCCCGAGCCGTCAAGGCTGGCACCGTGACCGTCAATTGCTATGGCGAAGGTGACATCTCGACGCCGTTTGGCGGCTACAAGCAGTCAGGATTTGGCGGGCGTGACAACGGCATTCACGCCCACGACCAGTTCACCGAGATCAAGACCATCTGGATTGATCTTTCCGATCCCGCAGAACAGGATGAGGTGGAGTGATGGAACAAGCTGCCCCGACCCGCGAAAATCTTGGCCGAGTACGTCGTGGCGGACGCTCGGCCCGGCGTGAAATCCGCTCCAGTATTGAGACCGGGATGCTGCCGGCGCTCAAGCGCAATCTGCCGTTGGTGGAACCGATGTCGCAGGAGCAGATCGAAAAGATCGACGATGCTTCCATGTCCATTCTGGAGGATGTCGGTGTCGTATTCCGGGATCCGCAGGCGCTGGAAGACTGGAAAGAAGCCGGCGCCGATGTCCGCGACGAGACAGTCCATCTCGATCGTGGAATGGTGCGCGAGCTGATCGCCACCATTCCGTCGGCATTCACCTATCACGCCCGCAATCCGGCAAATAATCTGCCATTCGGCAAGGACTATTCCATCTTCGTGCCGATGACCGGCGCACCTTATTTGCGTGACCTGGATGACCAGCGCCGCGGCCCGACCCTGGAAGATTTGGCAAATTTCCACAAGCTGAGCCACATGAGTCCGGCACTGCATTCATCCGCCCATCACATCGTCGAGCCGATGGATCATGTCGTGGCACACCGCCATCTCCGCATCACCTATTCGTCGATGAAATATTCCGACAAGACCTTCATGGGCATGACGACCAGCCCGAAGAATGCCGAGGACGTCATGGAAATGTGCGCCATTCTGTTTGGCGAAGAGTTTATGGAAACCCATCCCGTCGTCACCGGCAATTGCAATGGCAACTCGCCGCTGGTCTGGGACGAGACCATGCTTGGTGCCATGCGCGCCTTTTGTAAGAGAAATCAGCCGGTACTCTGCTCACCCTTTGTCTTGGGCGGCGCGAATACGCCGGCCTCAACTGCACCTGCAGTCGCGCAACTGAATGCGGAAGCGCTATCGGCGCTTGCCTATACCCAAGTGGTACGCAAGGGATGCCCGGCAATCTACGGCCATTACCTTTCGACCGTCTCGATGAAATCCGGCGCACCCATGGCAGGCACGCCCGAAATCAGCCTGATGAATTTCATGATCGGCCAGATGGCGCGGTTCTACGATGTGCCTTGGCGGACCTCGAACACGCTGGGCGGAGCCAAGACCTTTGATGCCCAGGCAGGTTATGAAAGCGCCTCTACCATGATGGCAGCCGTCATGTCTGGTGCCAATTATATCTGGCATTCAGCCGGTTGGAACGAAGCCGGCATGCACTGTTCCATAGCCAAGTTCGTTGTCGATGCCGAACAATGCGAAATGGCCTACCGCATGGCCGAGGGCATTCGCTGGGATGATTTCGACGAAGCCTTGGAAGCGGTCCGCGATATCGGCCCGGGCGGCCACTATCTGGGCCATCCGCATACGCAGACCAATTTCCAGCGCGCCTTCTTCATGCCGAAACTGCTCAACAATGACTCCATTGAACAATGGGTCGCCGATGGCAGCCAGGAAATAACCGAGCGCGCCTTGAAAGAGGCGAAGGCATTGCTAGAAGCCTATGAAGAGCCGAAGCTGGATGCGGCCGTAAACGAGGCACTGCTCGACTACATCGCCCGGCGCGAGCGCGAGATTCCTGCCGTCGACGCGCTTAATAACGAGCACTAAAAAATGAACGCGATCTCGGTCACGCGCATGCCGGTCGATCCCGGCATTTCCGGGTGGGATGCAATCCTGCCTGAACCTCAACGCTATCCCGCGCTCGAGGAAGACCGGAATTGCGACTGGCTGGTGATTGGCGGCGGATTTGCAGGCCTTGCTGCTGCAAGACGTTTGCAGCAATTACACCCCAAGGACAAAATCACCCTGCTTGAGGCGCGCCACATCGCCGAAGGTCCCGCCGGACGCAATTCCGGCTTCATGATTGATCTGCCGCATGACCTGACTTCCGATGAATATACCGGCGCGTTGGAGAAGGACCGCAAGCAGATCGAAATGAATCGGGCGGCTATCGACTTTGC
>JBCCEP010000472.1:0-2992 GCA_039030215.1 Pseudomonadota bacterium | reverse complement strand
TTATCGCGTTCGTGCTCCTTATCGGCTCTGTTCTGATCGTTCAGTTCACCTGGACGGCAGCCAAGGCAGGCCTGAGTGAAATCAGTTCGCCACCGGCAGTTACCGCCCCCGCACCGGAACTTCCCGAGACTGGCATTGAGGAAAAGGAAATCGGCGATCCCGACCGGGCGTAACCGGATCTAGGTAGTCTGAAGTTCTGAGATTCCCTCGGGATCCTCACCCATCGCCTTGGCAATCGCGTATAAGATCTGTTTCGGCTTGTACAGATCAGCAATCGCGACCGTATTGCCGGTCGTCAAAACAAGCACCAATGTCCCGGTTTTGAACAGCCAGCCCAACAGGCCATATTTTATTTTCGCATCCTCGATCAGGTCGTAGGGCAAATCGACGGGAAGGTCTTTCGGCCATCCGGGATGATAGCGCAGACCATCGGGCAGGATCTGCACCCGAATGGTCTGATACCGAAGAAATGCATGCGCTGCCAAAACCGGCACGCCGATCGCAATCACAATAACGATCAGCCGTGACAACGCACTTCCCTCCATGCCCATCGATGAGAGATAGATCCAGGTTCCCGCATACATGATCGAAATCATCAAAGTCGGCAGGAAGATCTGCCAATGGGCCCGGTAGACCTTCTTGTGGGTCAGCTCCAACTCGCCAGGATCGGCCACCGTGCGGACATGCGGCACGCCGGGCCTGCCATTGTCATCAGCAACGTTCAGTACATCACGCTTAATCTTGCGCGCCATTGCCTGCTCCGAATTTCCCAGTCAGTTTTCCGGCACTGTACACCGCTTGTCAGGCACTGCACAGCGATTGCCGCAATTTCTGTGGACACTATATGTGCATAAAATACAAGTGAAGTTACCGCTTTCGCCCGCCGGTCAACATCAATTTCCGGCCAGATCCGAAAAGGAAATCCTATGCAGCGCAGCTTTCGTGCAAACGCACCCTTGATAGTTTTCCTGTCAGCCATTGTTTACGCGACCAGCCCGGCAATTGCTGCCGACAATTACAACACGCAAAAGCACTCGATCATGGTTGAGACAGTTGCAGACGGTCTCGATCAACCATGGGGAATGACCGAACTGCCGGACGGATCCATCCTCGTTACCGAGAAAGGCGGCAAACTCTGGCGCATCGAAAACGGAAACAAGACCGAAGTCACCGGCCTGCCCGACATCAGCGCAGCCGGACAGGGTGGCCTGCTCGATATTGCCGCCGATGAAAATTTCCAGAACAACCGCAAGGTCTACTTTACCTTTTCTGAGCCAGGCCCGGGCGGCTCCGGTACGGCCTTGTCGTCCGCAAGGCTTTCCGACGATAACAATACACTCGAAGATCTGACCCTCCTCTTTTCGATGAACAGGAAAAGCCAGGGGGGCCGGCACTTTGGGTCGCGCATTGTCCTGGCGCCTGATGACAAGATTTTCATCACAACCGGAGACCGCGGCGAGCCAGATCGGGCACAGGATTATTCCGACCATGCCGGCGCTGTCATCCGGCTTAACCGCGATGGCTCTGTTCCCGATGACAATCCGCATGCCGCCGCCGGTGACAACAAGACCCAGCCCGAGCTTTGGTCCAAGGGCCACAGAAATCCGCAGGGCGCTGACCTCAACCCGCAATCGGGTGAATTATGGATCATCGAGCATGGCGCGCGCGGTGGCGATGAGGTCAACATTCCTGTGGCAGGTAAAAACTATGGCTGGCCGGAAATTTCCTATGGCCGCCACTATTCCGGTCAGAAGATCGGCCAGGGATTTGAGGCTCCGGGCTTCGAACAGCCAATCTGGTATTGGGATCCGTCAATCGCCCCATCTGGCGCTGCATTCTATAACGGAGATCTGTTTCCCGAATGGCAGGGTGACCTGCTGGTCGCTGCCCTGAAATTCCAGATGCTCGTCCGGCTCGAGGTCGACGGCGATCAGATTAGCGGCGAGGAACGGCTTCTCGAAGATAGATATGGCCGCGTTCGTGATGTGGAAGTCTTCTCCGACGGCGCAGTTTATCTGCTCACTGATTCTTCAGACGGGCGCTTGCTGCGGATTACGCCTGGTTAAGGTGATCGATCTGGACGTCATTCCTGCAAACTAAAAGGGCGCCTGAAAAATCAGACGCCCTTTCGAATTCGATCAAAAAAGTTCAGCTTTATTGCTGCTCAAGCTGGCTTTCGACGATCAACTCAGCCAACTGGTTATATTCACCGCACTCCCGGCCACCGCAAATCCGTTCGATTTCGGATAGCTGTTCGCGCGCATTTTCAAGCATGCCGAGCTGAATATAGGCTTCGCCAAGATATTCACGTACCAGGCTGAAATCCGGGTTCATCGCAATCGCTGACTTGTAGTAGCCAAGTGCCACATCCATCCGCTCGAGCTTACGATTTGAAAATCCGAGATAGTTCAAGACCCGCGGATCGTGCTGGTTTGGCGCCATCTTCAGGACATCAATCGCCTGCTGATATTCACCGGCATCGGCAAGCGCCTTGCCATAATCATAAATCAGCGATTGCTTGCCATCCTTGTTCAGATCCGCTTCCGCGACACATTTTCCCTTCCCAAACAGGCGCTTGGCTTCCGGGTCCCAAACCTGTCCGGCAGGACAATTGGGTGGTGAGGCAGGCGTTGAAGATGAAGAACTGTCGGAATCGCCACCGGCAGCATAGGTCGGCCCGGCAGGCACGAAGGCAAGTAAGGCAACTGCAACAGTCATTGCAAATGCATGATTAACATATCTGGTCATTCAGAGCTCCTGATACGAGAAGTGTTTCAAGCCCGGCATAATGCACATTGTTCTGCCGATGCACGGGTGCATTTTCCTATATGGTTTCTGAATATAGGCTGAACTGTGCAGATTGGTACATCATAATACTACAAATCGTTGTGTTGAGCAGTTTGGCATTGGACACGGCAGCATCCCACCGACCAACAAAAAGGCGCGGGTTCCACCGCGCCTGTTCAAAATAACCTCGGTTATCTTATTTCTG
>JBCCEP010000471.1:0-3010 GCA_039030215.1 Pseudomonadota bacterium | reverse complement strand
CGCTCAAACTGGGAAAACTAAAATAGAGAGCTGAAGAATTGGCTGTCAGTATCCGGTCGATTTGCACTACCAAGAATAGTCAGGGCCGGCGAAGTAACCCTGGAGGAACCCCATGAGAATAATCAAAATGATCGCTGCCGTTGCCGTTTCCGGTATTGTCCTTCAAAGCGGACATACGCTGGCAGCAGACGGAGAGGCTGAGAGCTGCTCAACAGTCAGATTTTCCGATGTCGGCTGGACCGACATAACAGCCACAACAGCGGTTACCTCCTATCTGTTGAAAGCGCTTGGTTATGATACAGATGTCAAGGTCCTGTCCGTGCCGGTTACCTATGCATCCCTGAAAAACAAGGATATCGATGTTTTTCTCGGTAACTGGATGCCGACGATGGAAGCTGATCTTGCGCCCTATCGGGATGATGGATCGGTGGAGACGACTGGCGTCAATCTGGAAGGTGCCAAATACACGCTGGCGGTGAACAAGATTGCCGCGGATATGGGTATCAAGGATTTCGCCGATATTGCTGCGAAACGCGACGCGCTCGACGGCAAGATTTACGGCATTGAGCCCGGCAATGACGGCAACCGGTTGATCCTGGACATGATCGAGAAAGATGCCTTTGGGTTGAAGGGCTTTGAGGTGGTCGAATCCTCCGAACAGGGCATGCTTGCCCAGGTTGCGCGTTCAGTGAAGGCGGATGAGCCAATTGTCTTTCTTGGCTGGGAACCGCATCCGATGAATGCGAATTTCGAATTGACTTATCTTACCGGTGGAGACGACTTCTTCGGTCCGAATTTGGGCGGTGCTACGGTTTATACAAATGTACGTACCGGCTATGTCTCGGATTGCCCGAATGCCGGCAAGCTGATTTCCAACATGAAATTCACTCTGGCGATGGAAAACGCGATCATGGGCGCAATCCTTAATGATGGCGAAGATCCCGAAGATGCGGCCGAAGCCTGGCTCAAGGCCAATCCCGATGCAATCGGACCGTGGCTGGATGGTGTTACGACCAATGATGGCGGGGACGCCATGGCGGCGGTCAAGTCAGCATTGGGCATGTAGAAGCTTCTGAGATTGCGGCGGCATACGTTGCCGCAATCACTGAATGATCGGCGTTCATCTTGGAATTTCTTACCGAACACAAGATACCCATCGGCAAGTGGGCAAAGAATGGTGTCGACTGGCTGATTGAGAACGGTGGCTGGTTTTTTGATCTGATTTCTGCCTGGTTAAAGGCAATGATCGACGGGTTGTTGTGGTGTCTTGAGACGCCGCATCCGCTGGTCATTGTCGTGATTGCCGTTGCCGCCGGCTGGTATTTGAAGCGCAATATCTGGTTTCCCGCATTTGTCGCAGCAGCTTTGTTACTGATCATCAATCAGGGCTATTGGCCCGAGACGATGCAGACGCTGTCGCTTGTCATTGCAGCTTCGATTGTCTGCATGGCGGTCGGCGTGCCGATCGGTGTTGCGGCAGCACATCGACCACGGCTTTCTGCGTTCATTCGCCCGGTTCTGGATCTGATGCAGACCATCCCGACTTTTGTCTATCTGATTCCAGCATTGATCCTATTCGGGCTCGGCATGGTGCCGGGTTTGATTGCCACGGTAATTTTTGCCATTCCCGCGCCTGTTCGGCTGACAGAACTTGGGGTCAAATCCACGCCGCGGCCACTGGTCGAGGCGGGTGAGGCCTTCGGTGCAACCAGATGGCAATTATTGTGGAAGATCGAACTTCCTTGGGCGCTACCGAATATTATGGCGGGTCTGACCCAGACCATCATGCTGTCACTGTCCATGGTGGTTATCGCTGCGCTTGTGGGTGCGCCCGGTCTTGGTGTTCCGGTCGTGCGGGCGCTCAATACGGTGAATATCGGCAAGGGATTCGAGGCGGGACTGATGATCGTGCTCGTTGCCATACTGCTTGATCGTTTCCTTCGAAATGAGAGCAGCTGGGATCGAGGTTCATGAGCAACGGCGCATCACCAGAACCAATTGTGACCTTCGACAAGGTCGATATCGTTTTTGGCGAAAATCCGGAAAAGGCGCTGCCATTAATCGACGCGGGAAAGAATCGTGCAGAAATTCAGGAGCAGACCAATCAGATACTGGGTGTTGCCGGAGCCACGCTTGATGTGAAAGAGGGCGAAACCCTGGTGCTTATGGGCTTGTCGGGCTCCGGCAAGTCGACCTTGCTGCGCGGGGTGAATGGACTGAATGACGTCATTCGCGGTTCTGTTTCGGTACGCACAGAGGATGGCTGGATAAATCCGGCCACAGCCAGCGCCGACCAATTGCGAAAGATGCGGCTCAGCACGGTCTCGATGGTTTTCCAGCAATTTGCGTTACTGCCGTGGCGCAGTGTTGCGGAAAATATCGGACTGGGACTGGAACTGGCGGGTGTTGAAAAATCGGCCCTGCAAAAACGGGTTGATGAACAGTTGGAGCTTGTTGGTCTCGAAGGCTGGGGCGAGAAGAAGGTTCAGGAACTTTCAGGCGGAATGCAGCAGAGGGTGGGCCTGGCTCGGGCGTTTGCGACGGAGGCGCCGATTCTGTTAATGGATGAACCCTATTCCGCGCTTGATCCGCTGATCAGGGCCCGATTGCAGGACGAGTTGATTGACCTGCAAAACCGGTTGCGCAGAACGATCATCTTTGTCAGCCATGATCTGGATGAGGCAATCAAGATCGGTTCAAGAATTGCGATCATGGAGGGCGGGAGGATCATCCAGTGCGGAACTGCCGCAGATATTCTGAACAATCCCGCAAATGATTATGTAGCCGATTTTGTTGCGCACATGAATCCGCTTGCAGTTTGCACCGCCGGCGATGCCATGCAGCAATTATCGCGCAAGGAACCCGATGAAGAGGATGCGCCGGAGGTCGATATCAGTGCGCCGCTAAAATCCGTCATGGAACAGCAGCTGGAATCGAACCTGCCGGTCTATGTTCGGGAAAATGGCAAAATCGTCGGACGCATTGACGCGAAAGCGGTACACGCAACCTT
>JBCCEP010000470.1:0-3017 GCA_039030215.1 Pseudomonadota bacterium | reverse complement strand
TCGGCGAACCAATCCTCATTGATTGATCCGGAGGAAACCAGGTCAAGGAATATGTTTCTCAACAGCTCGGCATGTTCTCCTGGTGAGATACGCCGATAATCCGGAATCTGGCAAACATCCCAAAGCAGCTGTACCTGTGTGGAATCGCTGCATGCGTCTGCGACAGGTTCCACTTTCGAAAGGTTGTCCAGCGCAACCAGATCGGCCGCAGGAAAGGACTTCATCAACATGCGCTGATCAGAAGGGCGCTCTAGCGAAGCCCGAAGATCATTTAATGTAGAAAAATCAAGATCACGATTTCTCCAGATCAGCACTTTCACCCGATCAAAATCATGGGTTTCCAATCGCTGGACCAATTCGTCGGGGAACGGGTCGACCTGCCCGGTCACACCAAAAGTTCCATCACGAATGTGGCGTCCAGCCCGACCGGCGATCTGTCCCATTTCTGCAGGCGTCAGATTTCGATGGGTCAGCCCGTCAAACTTTCGATCTTGAGCAAATGCGACGTGATCAACATCCAGATTTAGTCCCATGCCGATGGCGTCCGTTGCTACCAGAAAATCGATGTCGCCTGACTGGTACAGGGCAACCTGAGCATTTCTGGTACGAGGGCTCAAAGAACCCAGAACAACGGCTGCGCCACCCCGTTGACGACGAATAAGCTCGGCAATTGCATAAACTTCATCTGCAGAAAACGCGACAATTGCGCTTCGGCGGGGCAAGCGCGTTATTTTCTTCTGCCCGGCCCAGGTAAGCATCGACATGCGCGGGCGCGTCACGATGTTGATCCCGGGCAGCAATTCATCGAGCGTGTTGCGAATTGTCTCGGCGCCTAGCAGCATCGTTTCGTCGCGACCGCGCAAATTCATGAGCCGGTCGGTGAAAACATGCCCGCGTTCAAGATCCGCGGCGAGCTGTACCTCATCAATTGCAACAAATGCAGCGTCGGTCCGATCCGGCATCGCTTCGACGGTGCAGACCTGATAACGGGCTTTGCCATTGGCGTTGATTTTTTCTTCACCGGTTATCAGCGCGACATTGGCAACACCAACTCGATCGGCAACCCTGCCATAGACTTCACGGGCAAGCAGTCTGAGCGGCAGCCCAATCAGCCCACTTTCATGCGCGGTCATGCGTTCGATCGCCAAATGTGTCTTGCCCGTATTTGTTGGGCCAAGCACAGCGATTACGCCGCGTCCGCTGCGTTCTGGATTGGCAGTTTTGTTGATTGTCATTTCCGAGGATATATCTCGTAGATTTGCTGTGAAAGTGGCGGAATTATATTTCCCAGTTTCCTGCGCGCAGGTTTTATATTGGTTTTATATGGTTTTCTAGCAAATACTGCCTTTAAGGCATTTGTTCGTCTGATTGTGGTTACGAGCGGTTTACTTTGCGGGAGATCCGAAAAAAACCGGTATAGCGGTAAATTTTCCGATCCAGGTCGGTACTTCGATGCGAATGGGTGTAAACAGGCTTGAATTCTCCATTGGCGCAAGCCAAATCTCGATTCCCTCATTGTCGCGCATGTAATTGATATTTTTCTGATTTTTCTTGTGACCGGAAACCGGCACATAGCGTAGCTGACATACAAAGGCGTCGCCGTCATAGCCCTCCGTCGAGATTGTCTTGGTATATTTGTATTTCAACTTGATATCGAATCGGGTGTCACCGTCATAAACATTCAATACCCGGTTGCAGACTGCCCTAGGGTTTTTGACGTTCTCCGGCGCAACAGGGACAATGATGCTGCTTCCCGGATCAATGACGCTGCTTAGTTGCTCTTCCTGGATCTGAACCCACTTACGCCCCTTTTTCTTGCGCTTTTTCTTTTTGGGTTCGATTGAGACCGTCTTTACCGCGCCATCCTCGAAATCCATTTCGAGTGTTGATTTCTTGTTTTTCTTCTTTTTCTCTTCGATGTAGATGGCCTCATGCTGAATGGCCATTACCTTGTCACCGGTAATCAATCCGCTGCTCTTGGCCCGGCCTCTGCCGGGTGAAACCATTTCTGCAACTCCAACCGTTTTTCCCGATGCACTCATGGAATAGGTCTCGTCATCGAATTCAATTTTAAACGTAGCTTTTCCTACCGGGATTACGCCAAAGCGAACGTTCCATTTGGTCTTGTGACTTGTCGTCTCCGCATTCGCCAAGTTTGAATGGGCAATGGCAAGCACCAGGAAACCCGCAATCAACTTCAACAAAGCAGACACTGATCGGGCTGACATTATGTGTTGCGTCATCTCTGTTTCCGAAATTGTTTCAAAATATTTGGTCAACAAGGCAATTATCGCATCTTACCTGAACAGAATGTGAAGCAGACGCCGTTGTTTTGATTTCCGAGGCAAGCTTTGGCTTGACGCAGTAATGCCAAATCACTATAGACACGTGACTTTCCCGGAGGTCTGAGCCGCGCGGGTCTGGCTATTACTCGCCAGCCAAGCAGTTCTTTTTCGCCTTAATGGTTTGACAGCAGGAAGCTAGGTCGGACCTGTGGCAATTTGGCGGCAATCGACCGGAACCGGAACCAAGGATTTACAAGGAAGAAGATATGTCCAGGCGTTGTGAATTGACCGGTAAAGCGGTTCTGTCAGGCAATAATGTCAGCCATGCGAACAACAAGACCCGCCGCCGGTTTTTGCCAAATCTGGTGAATGTCACGCTGATGAGCGAAGCCATGAACCAGCGGGTGCGCATGCGGATTAGCGCGAATGCTCTGCGCTCGGTCGAACATCGCGGTGGCCTGGATGCATTCCTTGCGAAGGCTTCAAACAGTCAATTGTCGCCGCGCGCTCGCCTGTTGAAGAAACAGATCGAGAAGAAGCAGGCTGAAGCTTCTACTGCCTGACAAATCGCCTGCGAGATTTGATTGTTATCAAGATGCGGTTTTTCGGGGGCAGCCATGCTCCTCGCGGGAACCAGGGGAGGTGTCGTGTGGACTGTCTTGACCGTCGTTACGATGGTCGGCGTCGGAATCGCCCACGCCAAGGGCGTTCTTCCCGATACGCCGGTCGCGA
>JBCCEP010000469.1:0-3034 GCA_039030215.1 Pseudomonadota bacterium | reverse complement strand
TGCTTTTCTCGCCACGGGGGAAGTCAGCCTGACCGTTCGCAAGGAGGGCTTCGAGCCGATCGAGGAGCCACGCAAGGTCGCTTGGGGCAGCGACGGCGTGCGGTTCGAGATGACGAAAGGCGGCAGCCTGACGCTGCGCGTGACCGACTCCGACGGCGTCGCCGTCGACCGCTACGCGGTGCGCATGGTGCCACTGGGCACCGGCCGCCGCAGCTCGCGCGATACGCGCGTGCGCGCGCAGGGCGAACACGAGGACGGCACCGTCGCCCGCATCAGATTGAGATCGAGGTCGGGTGCTTGGGCATTAGAGGATTGCCATCGAAAATAAAGCACGATGCCATCGGCAAATGCCAGGATCAGGGCAAGTGTTGGCAAAACAGTGGTCAGATAGGTGATTGGAACCTGCAAATAGCCAAACAGGCCAAGCGACCAAAGCGATGTCAGCGTCGGCGGGATCGCGCAGATAAACGCTGATAGCAGGCTTCTGAAAATATAATAGGCAATGGCAGTGCCCAGCAGCAGACCAATGGAGGTCAGCTTGAGCTGATCGGATACCAATGCAGTGACGATCGTTTCTCCGATTGGTGTAATGCCGGTATAGAAAAACTCGAAATCATCCGGCGCGAAGGCTTCGATTTCACCCCGCACATTGCGGTATTGGAGATAGGAGTTTTCTTCGCTGTCCAGAATGGAAGTGTTCAACGAAACAACCATTATCGCCGTATCATTTTCAGGCGAAACCAGCCTAGAGGCTTGCGGATAACGTTCAAGCAGGCGGGTCAGGAGTTCAGTTGCGGTTGCATCATCCTCTATTACCTGCGGAAAGAACTGCTTCAATTCACCGGTTATCGGATCCGGATCCGGTATCGAAAAAATGGAAACGACAGAATCAACATCATCCATTAACGCTGCGTCGAGGTGGATTGTACGCAGGTCTTCAAGACCTTCTGCGGTCATTAACCGGTCAGACCGGATCAGGATGGTCAAATCGCTGGCGGAATCGCGATAGTTGTTCCTTTGATCGAAATAATTGCGGTAAGATTCTGTTTCTTCAGGAAGAACTGAGGTGACGTCGCCGTCAAATCTTAGTTGCGGCAGTTGTGATGCTGCCATGATTGAGACCACGACCAACAGAATGGAGAACACGATCGGATATCGCCTCGCGGCCAGGCCAATACGTTCAAGGCCAAATCCTATACCGATCATTCCGCGATCTTCCCGCTTTTGCACTTACTGCTTACCAACCAGCGTTCTAATTCCATTCAAGGCGCATTAAAATAGGCAAGCACAAACTAGTTTGCCCACAGATCCGAATGTACACCAAATTATCGGGATTTCGATCAATCAGGGATGACTGGATGCCAAGTTTTGCAATATAATCTTTCATCAGGACCTATCAATAGTTATATGGTCTGAGATTCTGGTACCGACGGACGATATGATGAACAACTATGTGGATGCGCTTGCCGCACCTATGAAGAATAACGGTACGATTAAACTGTACGGGGCAGATGCGTTTGCCGGCATGCGCAAGGCATCCCGGCTGACCGCACAATGCCTTGACGAACTGGCCGCGATCGTTGCGCCCGGTGTGACGACCCGCCAGATCGATGATTTTGTCTTCGCGTTTGCCATGGATAACGGGATTTATCCCGCCACATTGAATTATCGCGGTTACACCCATTCCTGCTGTACATCTATAAATCATGTGGTCTGTCACGGAATTCCCGGCGACAAGCCGCTCCGCGAAGGCGAGATCGTGAATATCGATGTCACCTTTGTCGTCGACGGATGGCATGGCGATTCCAGCCGCATGTATCCCGTCGGCGAGATAAAGCGTTCTGCCGAGCGCTTGATCGAAGTGACCTATAACTCCCTGATGTTGGGCATCGAAGCTGCAAAGCCCGGCAATCATACCGGCAATATCGGCGCTGCTATCCAGGAATATGCTGAATCAGAACGTTGCTCGGTTGTAAGGGATTTTTGCGGCCATGGGGTCGGCCAGCTCTTTCACGATGCTCCTAACATACTCCATTACGGGCGCCCGGGAGAGGGCGTGGCACTGGTGCCCGGTATGATTTTCACCATCGAACCGATGATTAATCTGGGCCGTCCCGGGGTAAAGGTTCTTGCAGACGGATGGACCGCCGTAACCCGCGACCGCTCGCTGTCTGCCCAGTTTGAACACACAATCGGCATCACCGATACCGGTTGCGAGATATTTACCATTTCGCCCGCAGGTTATACTATCCCTCCATATTTGTGAGTTGATTCCTTGGGGGGAATGAATGACTGACGACGCGCCTTCTGCGCCGGACGGTGGTGGGTTTTTTGAAACCGGCAAATCTGCAGACAAGACACAGCCACATTATTCCGGTCATCGGGACCGGCTGCGTGCGAAATTCCGCGAGAACGGCGCAAAGGCACTTGCCGATTATGAATTGCTTGAACTTATCCTGTTCAGGAGCATTCCCCGGCGCGACGTTAAACCGCTCGCCAAAAACCTGATTGCAAAATTCGGCTCCTTCTCGGAAGTCATCAATGCACCCGTCTCGGAACTGGCCCGTATCAAGGGCATGGGCGAATCCGTCATCACCGAGTTGAAAATCGTGCAGGCAGCCGCCATTGCATCCGTCTCAATGAAAGTCGGGGATAAGACGGTACTCGGCTCCTGGAAACAGGTGCTCGAATATTGCCGCGCCGCAATGGCATTCGAGGAACGCGAACAGTTTCGTATCCTGTTTCTGGACAAGAAAAACCGACTGATCCGCGATGAGGTTCAGCAGATCGGCACCGTGGATCACACACCGGTCTATCCGCGCGAAGTAGTCAAGCGCGCGCTCGAACTTTCAGCGACCGCAGTGATCCTCGTGCACAATCATCCCTCGGGAGACCCCTACCCCTCCCGCGCAGACATTGAAATGACCAAGACGATCATCGACATCTCCGCTCCTTTAGGCATCACCGTCCATGATCACATCATCATTGCCCGCGAGGGCCATGCCAGCCTGAAGGGAATGCAATTGATATGAGG
>JBCCEP010000468.1:0-3036 GCA_039030215.1 Pseudomonadota bacterium | reverse complement strand
TCAGAACAGAAAGCGAGTAACAACTCCCCGTTGGCATTACACTTTCCTACACCATGACTGCCAAGAACCCCTTCCCATTTTTCTTTGTCTGATCCCACTCTAGCATTGAAATCGCCAAGCAATATCAATCGATCATCAGCTGGTACGCGACTAATAGTCTCCCTGAGATCACTGTAGAACTGCTCTTTCACCTCTCGACAAACCCGTAATCCAGTCGCTCTATATTGATCTTGAAGAGGATCAGGATGCGCCGGCCCAGCCGATCCATCTGGGCTTCCGATCAGGCGCGCGCCCACTCATCGAATACCTGAATGAGTTACGGACAATCGGCGTCAATCACGTCGCCCTGAATCTGAGGTTCAATCAGGCAGACATAGAAACAACCATGAAGCGTCTGGCAGATGAAGTATTGCCTGAATTTGCCAACTAAGAGGATATCCAATTGACCAAAACCATTTTGATCACCGGTTCGACTGACGGAATTGGCCTGGAGGCCGCCAAGATGTTGGCCGCCGAGGGACACCGTATTCTCCTGCACGGTCGCAATCCCGATAAGCTGCAGAACGCAAGTGCTGCAATCGGTGGCGCTGCCGATACATTCGTCGCTGACCTGTCACGGCTCGATGAAGTCTCGGCACTCGCGGCGGCGGTAGCAGAACGGCACGAACATCTCGACGTCCTTATCAATAATGCCGGCGTCTACAAGACATCCAAACCTATCAACGAGGACGGTCAGGACGTACGGTTCGTAGTCAACACCATTGCGCCCTACATACTGACAATTAGCCTCTTACCGCTGATGGACAGCTCCGGCCGCATTGTAAATCTATCCTCTGCGGCGCAGGCCCCGGTCGATCTCGAGGCTCTCAGGGGCAACCGGCGGGTAGCCGATATGGATGCCTACGCACAAAGCAAACTTGCAATCACGGCATGGAGCAAGGCGCTCGCAAACACGCAGAAAGGTGGACCAGCCATCCTGGCGATCAATCCGGGCTCACTTCTTGCGACCAAGATGGTCACCGAAGGATTTGGCGTGGCCGGCAATAACATCGGTATTGGCGCCGACATCATATCCCGGGCCGCAATCTCCGAGGAATTTACTGATCGCTCCGGTGAATATTTTGACAACGATATCGGGCAATTCGCAATGCCACATGCAGCAGCAATGGACAGAAGCCGCTCAGACGCGTTGATGGATATCCTCGATTCATACGTCAACCAAAAGTAAGATTTGGATCATTTTCGGAAGTACACTATGTGTCTCCCCAGAAAGGCATCCGCCCATGATGATGCCAGCGGAGATGCCCTGTGAAGATCACCCTTCTCGATGACTATTTCGACACATTAAGAACCCTTCCATGTTACCAAAAACTGGTAGGCCACGACGTGACAATCTGGAACGACCATCTCCAGGACACCGACCAATTGGCGCAGCGTTTGAAGGAAACCGAAGTGCTGGTCCTGTTTCGTGAACGCACCAAAATCCAGGCCGCGCTGCTCGATCAGTTGCCGAACCTCAAATTGATAAGCCAGCGCAGCGTCTATCCCCACATCGACATCGAGGCCTGTACCAGAAATGGCGTCCTGGTCTGCTCTAATCAGCACGCGGGAACTCCGTCCTTTGCAGCCGCCGAACTAACCTTCGGCCTGATACTGGCAGCGATGCGCCAGATTCCGCAGCAAATGGCGGCACTTCAGCAAGGCACCTGGCAGATCGGTGTTGGCCATACCGTCCGCGGCAAGACACTCGGTATCCACTCCTATGGCCGGATTGGCGAGGCGGTGGCCAGATATGGCGCTGCCTTCGGAATGGAAGTTCTGGTCTATGGCAGCGAACCCTCACGCGAAAGAGCAATCGCCGACGGCTTCAAGGCAACAGCCAATCGTGAGGAATTCTTCTCGAAATGTGATGTGGTATCCCTCCACATCCGGCTCTATCCGGATACGCGCGGGATCATTACCGGCCGGGATCTGGCAATGATGAAACCCGATGCCTTGCTGGTAAATACCAGCCGTGCCGGGCTGATAGAGGACAGTGCGTTGGTTGCAGCGCTTGAAGCCGGAAAACCAGGCATGGCCGCAGTTGATGTCTATGAGAGCGAACCGGTTCTGGATGGCAATCATCCCCTGCTCAAAATGCCAAATGTCGTTTGCACCCCGCATCTCGGTTACGTCACACGTGAGGAATATGACACCCAGTTCAGCGACATTTTCGACCAGATCACTGCCTATGCGAACGGCGAACCCATTCACATGATCAATCCTGAGGTTTGGCCACAGGATATCCAAGATTGAACATAGCGCTAAGCGTGATTATTGCCATGCACCGGATGCATGGCAGCAACGCGCCAGAACCACTACCTAACGGTTCCCGGAAGGATTAGATATTTCCTGTAACTGAAAGGAAAATATCATGAAAACAGCATCTTTCCTCAATCGGATTAGAGCAGCCCACAGCCTTTCAAATGCCATGACGGACGGTGTCCGGCCGGACCTTGCCTCGCTGAAGGCAATGGGACTTCCAGCCGAGTTCGCAAATCGTTTCGTACGATAGACTGGTGACTGCATCACGCGGCGGTTTTGATAATTGGCAGCATGATTGAAATCTTCTTGCCACCGGGCAAGGCGGTCGTTGCCAAATATCCGCCGTGGGATTTTGAAATATCCTTCGAGATCGAAAGCCCAAGCCCACTGCCGTTCTGATTTTCTCCCCTTGTCAGAAAGGGCTGGCTCAGTTCCAGAAATTCCTCTTCCGAGAATCCCTGGCCGGTATCTGCAACAGAAATCTCGATGTCATCGTCATTGACCGACAGGCTGACTTCAATCGCCGTGTTCTCGTCATTATGCCGGATGGCATTTTCAACCAGGTTGACGATCGCCTCCTGCAACAGGATTTCGTTGCCCCGATAGGACAGCGTTTCAGGTGACAGGTTGAGTGAGATTTCCTGGCCCTTGTCGAGCGCATTTGCCGCAACAGTCTGGGTCGCATTCGCCACGGTCTTGGCAAGATCAAACATCTCCATGCTTTCGCCCGAC
>JBCCEP010000467.1:0-3041 GCA_039030215.1 Pseudomonadota bacterium | reverse complement strand
TGCGCTGCTTGACGATCCGGCGCATCAACGCGTCCGATTTTGCCTCGTCAATGACATCGCGGCAGGCACGTTCCACATGTAAAGTCGCCAATCCGACGATAGCATCCTGCTCATCCTTGTCGTCCATTTCAGGATTGGAATGAACTGGGATTTCTGCAGTGACGTGTGTAGGTGCGGCGTGCGAAGGGGTGGCATGTACAGGCTGTTCAACCGCTGCCTGTTCTTCGATGGCATCTGCGTCTTCCGACAATTCGCGGGAAAGCAGTTCCTCTAGCCCCAAATCTTCCGCCATATCTTCGTCGGCGTCCGGCGTCATTGCCGACCGTGCGCCCAATTGGCTTTCTTCGCGATCCAGATCCTCCAGCGCAAGCTGGATGTCAACGGCTGCCATCGCTCGGTGCAACCGATCGGAATAACTGATTATGTCTGAAAATTCCTTGTCCGGATCCGCTTCTGCCTCTGCCTCATTTGCAAAATCGGATTCGTACAGATCAACCGTAGTATTTGGAATTTCAAGTGCATCGAATGATGCGGAATAATTTTCTTCTTTGGTATGCTTGCTCTTGGCAGAGCGACTCGCTACAGGAGCCGGCTTGTTCTTCGATACCGGCATAATTCGGTCCTCCCACAAGGGAACGCCCACCCAGACCTGAGAGAATCGATCGATTATTAATATGGCAAGAGCATGGCCATATTATCGCAAAATTATGATGATTCGGATTTTCTATATTTATCCGTTATTTATATATAAATCCGCAACTAAGTATTCCAGAGAAATATTTCAATGTTAACACAATATAAGATTGCGGGTTTTTCTAAGCGCAATCCTGCATTGAATCAACCCTCTATTTAGCTGTCAAACTATAGAGGCAAGCTGTTTAGTCGTCTAATAAACCAGAGCGTGACCAAAACAGATTGGTCGAAATTTCTTCCCCTACGTCATACGCCTTTGAAAAGCGTTCCGGCTGCCAGGATCAGATATGCCAGGAGCGCCCAGTGAAACGATTCCAGTCCAATACTCATGCCGCCATACCTCGTCAGCAGGCTGATAATTGCTGCCACGAGAGAGATCAGAAATATAATGGTTGTCGGTGCGCTTAATTTCAGGCTCATAATATCTATTCCATTTTCAATATTTGCAGGTCGTGCCAATTACGACCTGACGCCGAATCTTTACGTGAGAAGTATAACATTTGTGCTTTTGGAATGTCCTTTTTACAGATTGAAAAGCTGTGGACTCTTTCCGGTTTGGCGAGGCAGGTTCCTCTCGCGAAACCAATATAGCCACACGCCTTGAAGATGGCGGATCGGTTATCGAAACACGCTTAATCTGGAAGTATCAGCTTGAAAATCAGTCGATCGGCCCGGTTTGCCAGAGCGTATCATCAAGCGCGCGTCTGTAACCCAAATCATAGGTCTTGCGCATGTAATCGGTATCGAAGCCAAGCGAGGATACTGTCTCCCAATCCAGTGGGATTGCCGTGTAACGAACCTCTACACCAGCAGTTTTTGTGTCCGCCAGCGTTGAATCCAAAAGCAGGCGCATGGAGGTGCGTGTCAACGCTGATACCGAGCGTGCCGCCAGTTTCAGGCTTCGTGATTCAACATTGGCAGGTGGCGCTTTAATCTGGTTGTGGAGAATGATGTCCATGCGGGCGCGACCCCGATTTCCACCTGGTCTTACATAGTTGGAGGGCACAAGGCCCGGTTCGGCGTAATAGTAAGAGAGAACGCCTGCATCGCCGTGAAGCTCTGTGATGGTCCTGTCGCCGATGCCTGTGTTTATCTCCACCGGGGCGAGGGCGCCTGGAATGGCGATGGCGCCCTTCAATATTTCGCGAAACAATGTCAATCCGCGATCGCCGCCAATCTTTGCAATGGCGCCCATGTTCCAGACCGTGAGCTGGTTGGCATCGATATTGGCTGTCGCAATCAGCAATCGACGCCCGCTCGCATGCTCGTTTGCGATCTTTGCCAGAAGGGCTTCGTCCACATATCTGGCAATCAGCTGATCAATTCCGGTTGCCGGATACAATGCCGGACCGCTTACCGCCGCGAAAACACTCGGACGCCCTATGACCTTGCCGATTTCGCCGCTTGTATAGATTTCCTTCAGAGGGGCATCTCCCTGAGGACCAATAAATGTGAACGGGGCGATGAGTGCACCGGTCGAAACACCGGTCACGATTTCATATTCCCGCCGCTTTCCCGATTCCGTCAGGCCTTTCATGATACCGGCGCCATAGGCACCGTCCGGACCTCCGCTTGAAAGGGCGAGAATGTCGAACCGTTCGCTGGCCGGAACCGGTGGCTTGCCGCCCTGTGCCGAGCTCCAGCCCAACGCAGACTGCAGGTCGGGATCCCTGTCGGGAAAGAAACGCAAGCCATATTGGCCCTCAACGGAAGCTCCGACCAGTTCGTCAATTGTGTAGGGGGTACGTACGGTCGCAGTGACACATCCGGCCAAAGCAAGCAGGCAAACTGTCAGGACTGCGAAACGAATTGGGGTCATTGCAATAGTATAACCGGATTGTGCCAGAAGGTCTGCGTTTTGGGAATGCTATACAGGGGTCGGTTTTCCGTCCTCATCGAGCGCGACCATTACAAAGCGCGCCTTTGTGACAATTTCACGATGGCTGGACAGATATCGTTGTGCCCATGCTTCCACGTCCAGCGTCATCGATGTCCGGCCCACCTTGGCAACATTGGTATAGATGGACAAGGTGTCCCCGATTTTCATTGCTTTCTGGAAGGCCATTTCATTGACGGCTGCCGTTACCACCCGGGTACCGGCATGTTCTGCTGCGCGTATACCACAGGCCAAATCCATTTGTGACATTACCCATCCACCAAAAATATCACCGGCGGCATTTGCATCCGCAGGCATGGCCAGTGTTCTCAAGGTCAGTTCACCGGAAGGTTTGCTCATCAATAGACCCTTAGCGCAACTAATCGTTGGATTCGTCGTTACCGTTTGATGCCTTATCAGGACTTTTCGAACAAGTACCGCTGCAGAATTATATGATGGCCAGTATGGTAAC
>JBCCEP010000466.1:0-3052 GCA_039030215.1 Pseudomonadota bacterium | reverse complement strand
CTCTGGTCGGCTGCAAGTGCGGAGCCGGCGTTAAACCCGAACCAGCCTACCCACAGAAGACAGGCGCCTACCATTACCATCCAGGGTGCATGAGGGGGGTTTACGTTCTTCGGAAAGCCCGCACGCGGGCCGAGCACGACAGCGATCACGCAGGCAGATACGCCTGCCGTAATGTGCACGACAATACCGCCGGCAAAGTCGATAACGCCCATTTCGGCAAGCCATCCGCCGCCCCAGACCCAATGGACCACCGGCGCATAGACGATCAACAACCACAAGCCCGCAATCATCAGAACTGAGCCAAATTTGATCCGCTCGACAAAGGAGCCGACCATGAGCGCGGGCGTGATGATTGCAAAGGTCATCTGGAACATGACGAACAGCGATTCAGGTATTGTTCCTGAAAGCGAGTCGCGGTTGACAGATGCCAGGAAGGTATTGGAAAGCCCGCCGATCCAGGCATTTCCCGGCGCAAACGCCAGCGAATACCCAATTACGAACCATAAAATAGAGACGAGACAGGCGATGGCGATGCAGTGCATCAGAACCGACAGCACGTTCTTGGCCTGTACCAGCCCGGCATAGAAAAGCCCCAGGCCCGGCAACGTCATCAACAGTACCAACGCAGTAGCGGTCAGTATCCAACTCGTATCTGCAGCGCTCATTTGATGTCTCCCAAAACTGCACCCACCAAACCCAACCGCTGAAAGTGGTCAGGTCATTTCCTGCGCTAAAAGCTTAATTATCGGGCAATTGCAAGTGAACGAGGCAGTGCAACTGTTGAAAAATCGTTGTAGGCACAGAATTTAGTCTAGTTGCACAAAATTTAATCAGGTAATTGCCTGGATTTTGGAATCCTGATTGAGGTTTTGCCTTCAATCGAGACGGCGATTATTGTTTCGGTGAAACAAGGAGTGAGGCTGGTCAATGGAGTTTTTCCCCGCCGAAAAACTGGAGTCCCTGGGCGATTGGGAAACGCTCACCCGTTGGATGTTCGATTCCCACAATACGGCGAAGCCGCAGCTAAAAGACCTGCTCATGCAACAAGGCGGCAGGGGCTGGTTTACCCGCACTGCCTGGTCTGCCGATGGGGATCTGGGATTGAAGTCGGTTACGGTGTTTCCCGAAAATACCGAGCTCGAGCCGCCGCGCCCAAGCATCAATGGCGCATTCCTGCTGTTCGATGGGAAAACCGGCGAAACCAGCGCAGTTCTGGATGGCGCTTCGCTCACGGTATGGAAGACCATCGGCGATTCCCTGCTCGGTGCGCGGTTGCTCGCAAGGCAATCTTCAAAGACCCTTCTTGTCGTTGGTTCTGGAACCATCGCTTCTCGAATGGCGCCGGCTTTTCTGTCGGTATTTCCTGCAATTGAACATGTGAAAATCTGGAACCGTACGGCAGCCCGGGCAGAAGCGCTCGCCGAAGGTTTGGCTGACCAGCTATCGGTGAAAGTGGATGCAGTCTCCGATCTTCAGAAGGCGGTCGAAACAGCCGATATCATCAGCTGTTCAACGATGACCATCGAGCCGATCTTAAGGGGTGATTGGGTGATACCTGGCACACATGTCGATTTGATAGGCGCATATCGGGTTGATATGCGGGAAGCCGATGATGTGCTGCTTCGCAAGGGGCGACTTTATGTTGATATGCGTGAATCAACCATTGGCGAAATCGGCGAGTTGATTATTCCAATGAAGACGGGTGTGATTTCGGAATCCGATGTTCTGGCCGATTTTTATGACCTGGCGGGCGATGAAATGAAGAGCTTTCGCGAGAATGAGGACGAAATAACAATCTTCAAGAATGGCGGCGGCGCGCATCTCGATCTGATGACCGCAAAGTATTTTTTCGCGCGGTCGCAAAATGTCTCCTGATCCCGGATCGTCAACGTCTGAAGCTGATATGGTACAGCAACCGCGCCAACGAAACGAAGTGCACGGGATATTGTGGTGCTTCGTTTTCCTTGTTCTTGATGCGCTGCAGGCCGTGTTCTTCGGTACTTATCTGCAAAGAACGGATGCGTTTTTCACAGGCGCTCTTGTTTTCGGCGTTCCGACCGTCCTGATTTTGCTATGGCTTTGTTTTTGGGAGCGCGAGCAATTGCGCCTGGCTTTTGCGGATTTAAGCTCGCTGATTGGGCTAAATGTTACTGCAGCCGGAGCGTGGCTGACCTATTTGATTGCGTTGCAGCTGGTTGAGCCGGCGATCGCCTTCACCCTGTTTTCCGGCATACTTCCGATTGCAGCGGTTGCTTCAAGGCGATTTGGATTTCGTGAAGCGCTGCCTGTGCGCAACCGACTTGAAGCGGTGGGGCATATCATTCTCATACTCGGGATGCTGGTTCTGGCGGTGGGGACGCTTGCCGGATATTCAGGATTTGTCCGAGGTGGTTTTCTTGCGGCATTTGCAGGACTGTCTCTTGCGATTGCGTCCGGTGTGTTTATCACCGGGATGCTGCTCTATGGTGGCAGGCTGGACAGTGGTGGTGTGCGGCCGCTGGCGCAATTCGGGCTTCGGTTCCCGCTTTATGTCATCCTTGCGTTAATTGGTTACTGGATGGGTATCGATGCCAAAGATCCGATCACCTCGCGGGATATCTTGATCCTGTTGACGATCGGCTCACTTCTGTTGGCCTTTCCAATCTATGCCGTGCAAAAGGCGGTATCTCTGACATCGACCCTTACGATCACAGCCATTGCAGCCGCCGGTCCCCTGGTCGTGTTCGTCCTGCAGATGGTTGAAGGCAGGGTGGATTATTCGGCGGCGACTGCGTTTGGACTTGCAATCTACTTCATCGGCGCAATCGCGGCCGCGCTCGGCGGTGTGAAGGGCTCGGTCAGCCGACGGGTAACGACCTGAACCGTTCAGCGAACATTCCGGACCATCTCGACAACCCATTGATCGGGCAGGCCGGCATCGATTTCCTTTTTCGACTCCTGAAACCATTCCTGTATGGCAGGTAGTGCCATGATCCGGGTCGCATATTGCTGGACTTCATCAGAAAGCGGAATTTCATAGGTCAGAAATCTGGAAACAACCGGTGCATACATG
>JBCCEP010000465.1:0-3057 GCA_039030215.1 Pseudomonadota bacterium | reverse complement strand
CGTAATGCCTCGATCTCGGCAGCCCTGGCGACCAGTTCGGCATTTGTGCCATCAACGGTGAGGGCGAACCGAGCATTGGCCAGTGTATATTCATGGCCGCAGTAAATGGTCGTGTCCGAAGGAAGCTTTGTCAGTTTTTCAAGTGAATACCACATCTGGTGGGGTGTTCCCTCAAATACCCGACCGCAACCCAGCGCAAAGAGCGTATCTGCAGTGAATACCACTTTCTGTGCCGGAAAGTGAAAATTGATCATGTCGAGCGTGTGGCCCGGCGTGGCGATGACATTGACGGTTTCACCGGCAAACTGAAAACTGTCGCCGTCCGACACTGTCTGATCCAGATTGTTGATTGACGGATTGTCCGGGCCAATCACCTGACAGCCTGTTTTTTCTTTTAGTGGCCCGACCCCTTGGGTGTGGTCGGCATGATGGTGGGTTACAAGGATATGCGTCAGTTTCCAGCCTTTCTCGTCCAATGCAGCAGCAACGGCACTTGCATCGGGGGCATCGATGGAGGCCGTTTCCCCGGTTGAACTGGAGTGAACCAGCACACCAAAATTGTCGTCGAGGCAGTTAAACTGAAAAAATTCGATGTTTCCCATCCTGGTTTCCTGTAGTTGATTTTTGGTTTGGCGAGGTTGCAGATACGCTAACCAACTGGTCATGATCGCTCTGTTATGACAATCATAGACTTGTTTCAGGAATAATCCATGTTTGTCGATGTTGTTGATCTAAGAGAATTTTATTCAACGCCGCTTGGCAAGGCAGCGGCGCGATCGCTGGGCAGCGAAATCGTTCGTTTGTGGCCAAGCGCGCCCGGTGAGGTTGTCGTCGGGTTGGGTTACTGTATTCCGTGGATCGAAAAATATAGCGAAAATGCAGAACGCGTTTTTGCACTCATGCCGGCAGCGCAAGGGGCACTGGAATGGCCGCATGGCGGGCCGTCGGCAACCTCCTTGGTGTTTGACGAACAATTGCCCCTGCCTGACTCCTCAATCGACAGGCTGATGATGATCCATGTGCTGGAACATTCCGAAAATCTCGGAGATACGCTGAGCGAAGCATGGCGGGTACTGACGCCCGGCGGGAAGCTCTTGATCGTGGTTCCCAACAGGCGGGGTTTGTGGGCGCGGTTCGAGCACACGCCATTTGGTACCGGGCGCCCCTTCTCAAAGGGGCAGTTGTCGAAACTGTTGCGCGATGCGCTACTGACGCCCACAGTTTGGTCGGAGGCGCTGAACTTTCCGCCGATTACGCGCTACGGGCTATTGCGTTTCTATCGAGGCATTGAGGGAGCCGGAAAACGGTTCTGGCCGGTATTTTCCGGCATAATCATGGTTGAAGCGACCAAGCGTCTGTATCAGGGTCTGCCTGCGCCCGCGCGTTCGACCCGCCGGGTTTTGGTGCCGGTATTTGCTCCGCAGGGTTCGGCCAGAATAAAGCGTGAATTGCCCACTCGGCGATAATTTCAGGCAAGTAGCGAATGCCAGCGATGTTTCCTTTGATTTTAGTGCCTACAGCGAATATTAACTGCGCAATCACGTGGTCAGCATTGCTGTATCAATAGATGGACTTCTGAAATGAACAAGCCGCTACCCAAATCGGGTGTCATGGATATCGCTGCCTATGTGCCCGGGCGCTCGACGGCTCCTGCGGGCGTGAAGCTGGTCAAGCTTTCATCAAATGAAACACCGTTGGGGCCAGCGGAATCTGCAAAGGCTGCGTTTGTACATACGGCACAGAAACTGGAAGATTATCCGGACGGCCAGGCGACGGCATTGCGCCAGGCGATTGGCCTGAAGCATGGGCTGAACCCGGACAATATTGTCTGCGGTGCTGGCTCGGACGAATTGCTCAGCCTGCTTGCGAATTGCTATCTTTCGCCCGGGGATGAAGCAATCTATTCCCAGCATGGCTTTCTGGTCTACAAAATCGCAATCCTGGCCAACGGAGCGGTACCCGTTGTTGCACCGGAAGTAGACCATACGGCAAATGTCGATGCCATCCTCGAATGCGTTACGCCAAAGACCAGAATTGTATTTCTTGCCAATCCGAACAATCCGACAGGTACCTATGTGCCGATCGATGAAGTCCGGCGCCTGCATGCGGAACTGCCGAAGCATGTCGTGTTGGTTCTGGATGCAGCTTACGCCGAATATGTTCGCCGGAATGACTATGAAGCGGGAATTGAACTTGTTTCTTCTTCGGCCAATGTCGTGATGACCCGGACATTTTCGAAGATCTATGGTCTGGCCGCGTTGCGAATTGGCTGGTGTTACGGACCGGCAAATATTATTGACGCTATCAACCGGATAAGAGGGCCGTTTAATGTCAGCGCTGCAGCCATTGCGGCCGGTACAGCTGCAATTGAGGACCACTCCCATTTAGAGAACGCCATCCGGCACAATGACACCTGGCTTGCCTGGACAAGCAAAGCGCTGACTGATCTTGGGCTGACGGTGACCCCGTCGGTTGCAAATTTCGTACTTGTGCATTTTTCGGACACGAAAGGCAGGACGGCGAAGGAGGCGGACGAATATCTTGTTCAGCGCGGTTTTGTCCTGCGTGCAGTCGGAGCCTATGGCCTTCCCAATGCCTTGAGGATGACGATCGGAAATGAAGAAGCTAACCGCGGCGTTGTTGCAGCCTTGAGTGAATTTCTGGATCGAAGCTGATGACCAAGCCGATATTTGACCGGGTTGCGCTTATCGGGATCGGATTGATCGGTTCGTCGCTCGCACGTGTGATGCGCTTAAAGGGGATTGCGCGGGAGATCGCGATTTCCACGCGTAGCGAAAAGACGCTGGAACGGGCCCGCGAACTTGACCTAGGAGACGATTACCATCTCGATCCCGCAGCGGCAGTTGCAGATGCGGATCTTGTGGTGCTGGGTGTGCCTGTCGGGGCATTCGAAACGGTATCCAAGGCGATATCAGGATCCCTGAAAGCGGGTGCCATTGTCACCGATGTCGGCTCGGTGAAGGCGTCTGTTGTCCGCCAGGTAAAGCCTAATCTGCCCGAAGACGCACATTTTATCGGCGCCCATCCGGTTGCCGG
>JBCCEP010000464.1:0-3066 GCA_039030215.1 Pseudomonadota bacterium | reverse complement strand
TCACCAGGTCGGATACGGTCAAAAAGGCGAGCTTTCCTTCACTATCGATCGGCAGGGTGCAGTGATGAAGCGAAAGCTTTCTTGCGGCCTTGCCGTTTCGATGGCTCTCCCCGCCAATTGTTTCAAAGGTGTGGCTGCCCAAGCAGTAGAATCGCCTGACGGAGAAGTCACAGCCACATTGGAACTGCATCATCACGATCCTGCGCTCAGCGTACCCTTATTGGTATCCGGCGATCTCGACGACATTGCCGCGGACTGGCATAGCTGGAGCCGGATGATGAACCTGCCGATGCTGATCATCGAGAGCGACAATGTCGCGCGCAAGCTGACAGACCGCCTCGGCGCGCTCATGCTTGAAGCACCGATTGAACGGCGCAAGCGCTTTGCAACACTAAAGCATCGCCCGTGGTTCCTGCGGCGGCGCAAGGTCGGCGTTGTCGGCGAGGTAACAAAGATCACAGGTGAGGAAATCATCGCAAGGCGATAGGCCGATATCTAAATTGAACGGATTACCGACTTAGCCCGCAAGAATTGCTGACAAGGTCAGGCCGGCAAAGAATATCCATCCGAAATGACTGTTTGATTTGAATAGCTTCAGGCAAAGCTCTGGATCGTCAATTTGCAGTGTCCGCAATTGCCAGACCATATGGCTAGCCGCGAAGCCAAGCCCGGCCCAGCCTGGCCAAGGCAAATTGGCCAGCCAAAGTGACAGCCCAAACAGTATGATTGCCGCCAGATAGAGGAGAGCGACCGCCATTTTGGCTTTTGGACCGAAGAGGCGCGCGGTGGATTTGACGCCGATCAGCGCATCATCCTCTATATCCTGCAGGGCATAAATGGTGTCATATCCGATCACCCAGAAGATGCAGCCGATATAGAGCACGATTGGTGGCCAATCTAGATTTGCCCAGATTGCGGCCCATCCCATCAAAGCGCCCCAGGAAAATGCCAGTCCCAGGAACAGTTGCGGCCACCAGGTTATCCGCTTCATGAACGGATAAATCAGCACCAGTGCCAGCGACAGGCAGCCCAGCATGATGGTGAACGGGTTGAACTGAACCAATATCAACAGACCGCAAAGCGACTGTGCAATCAGGAAAACCCATGCTTGCCGCCGCGAAATTCTGCCGGAGGGCAATGGTCTTGACCGGGTCCGGGAAATTTTTGCATCAATGTTCTGGTCGACAAGATCGTTGAATGTACAACCCGCACCCCGCATGACGATGGCACCAACGGTAAAGAGCAACAGGAAGAACAATATTTGTCCAAAAGGAACCAGCAGGCCATAATCGGTTTGCGGCCCTCCAGCCTGTAGCTGAACGGTCAGTGCCAGCATAAGAGACCACCAGCAGGGCCACATCAACAGCCGCCAGCCGATCGGACGTTCCCACCTGGCCATCTGGGCATAGGGCCAATACTGCTCGGGCAGGAGCTGATAGACCCAGCTTCCCTGAATAGCGTCGGCGACCTTTGCTCCTGTCTCGTTCATGGGCTTGAGAAACCGTTTTTGAACGCTGCGGTCAAGTCTCCACAGATCAATTGCCGTGACAGTGCACATTGTGCCTTGTCTACAGCGTGCCGGGTTGCCTGCGGGATTTGATCTGTTAGGAAACTGTAGGGAAGGGATTGCTCAAATGAACATCTTGCTGATCGGCAGTGGTGGCCGTGAACATTCGCTGGCGTGGAAAATATCAAAGTCGAAACATTGCGACCGGTTGTTTTGTGCGCCGGGCAATGCAGGGATTGGCGAAGTCGCTAATATTGTGCAGCTTGATGTCGAAGACCATGCGGCGGTAGCGGAATTTTGCAAGGCGAATGCCGTGGAATTGGTGGTGGTAGGGCCGGAAGCACCATTGGTTGCCGGTATTGTCGATGATCTGGAAGCTGAAGGCATCCGGACCTTCGGACCGTCAGCGGCAGCAGCTCAGCTTGAAGGGTCGAAGGCGTTTACCAAGGAATTGTGTGCGGAGTTCAATATCCCGACTGCCGGATTTGCGCGGTTCAACAATGCGCCCAAAGCGAAGCTTCATGTCCGTGAATATGGCGCACCGATCGTCATCAAGGCCGACGGATTAGCAGCGGGCAAAGGCGTCACCGTCGCCATGACGAATGAAGAAGCTTTTGACGCCATTGATGACTGTTTCGAAGGCGCATTTGGCGAAGCCGGAGCCGAAGTCGTGATCGAGGAATATCTCGAAGGCGAGGAAGCCAGCCTTTTTGCGCTCTGCGACGGTCAAAGTGCGATGCTGCTTGGAACGGCCCAGGATCACAAGCGTGCCTTTGACGGTGATACCGGACCCAATACCGGTGGGATGGGGGCCTATTCCCCGGCACCGGTTCTGGATCAGGAAGCCATTGATGACATCATGTCGAATATTATTGTCCCGACGCTTGCCGGTATGCATGCACGCGGTGTGCCGTTTCACGGCATTCTCTATGCCGGCTTGATGATGACCAAGGAAGGTCCTGAACTGATCGAGTATAATGTCCGCTTCGGTGATCCTGAATGTCAACCGCTGATGCTTCGCCTGCAATCAGACATCGTCGAATTGATGATCGCTGCCCTGGAAGGTGATTTGCTTTCGGTGGAAGCACAGTGGTCCGACCAGGCGGCGATGTCTGTGGTCATGGCGACAAAGGGTTATCCGGGTCCCTATGAAAAGGGTAGTTCGATCGGCGGTATCGAACTTGCCGAAGCCACCGGCGCCGTCGTCTTCCATGCCGGAACATCAAACAAGGATGGTGGGCTGGTCGCCAATGGTGGCCGGGTCCTGAATATTACCGCGATGGGTGACTCGATCGAGCAAGCACAGAAAAACACCTATCATGCCGTTGACCAGATCGATTGGCCGGGCGGCTTCTGCCGTCGTGATATTGGCAGGCGTGCGGTTGGCCGTAACGGTAAATGAGACTTGCCTGAAAGAGCAAGACGATCCGCGCCGGTTAGAGCTTTCCGGTCTTGAGCCATTCGGCGCATTCGGCGCCCAGTTTTTCAACCGCCATTTTTTCATAGGCCTGACTAAGATCGGCTGGCAGTTCATTTTGCCATCTGCCGTTCTTACCCTT
>JBCCEP010000463.1:0-3088 GCA_039030215.1 Pseudomonadota bacterium | reverse complement strand
TGAGGTCACGCCGGGCCTCAATACCCTGATCGATTTTCGCTACCAGCAGCATTTCAAGGCCAGGACTGGCACTCACGGCATGGGCCGCAATCGCCACGGTGCAAAGGGTGAGGATGTTGTTTTGCGTGTTCCCCAAGGCACCCAGATATATGCAGAAGATGATGAAACGCTGATTGCCGATCTAACCGAAAATGGTCAACGTTATCTGCTCGCCAAGGGTGGCAATGGCGGCTTCGGCAATGCCTATTTCAAGAGCGCTACAAATCAGGCGCCGCGCCATGCCAATCCTGGTCAGCCGGGTGTCGAACTTTCCGTCTGGCTCAGGCTGAAATTGATCGCAGATGCCGGTCTGATCGGCATGCCGAATGCAGGAAAATCGACCTTTTTGGCGAGCGTCAGCGCCGCAAAGCCAAAAATCGCGGACTATCCTTTCACCACCTTGCACCCGAATCTGGGTGTGGTCGGCATTGATGGAAACGAATTCGTTCTGGCAGACATTCCCGGTCTGATCGAAGGCGCCCATGAAGGTGTGGGCATCGGCGACCGGTTTTTGGGTCATGTGGAACGGACCCGCATCCTGTTGCATCTTGTTGCAGGCACGCAGGACGATGTCGCTCAGGCCTATAACACCGTTCGCCGGGAAATCGAGGCCTATGGCGAAAACCTTGCTGAACGCGCTGAGATTGTCGCCCTGTCCATGGTGGATACTCTCAATGCGGAAGAGCGGGCAGAAAAATCTGCTGCACTAAGAAAGGCGTGCGGTCAACAGATCTATGAAGTTTCTGCTGTAAGCCGGGAAGGTGTGGATACCGTATTGCGGGCGCTGTGGAAGGAGATCACCGACTACCAACAGGCAAAGGTGGATGCCGAAGCCGAGAACAAGGCCTGGTCTCCGCTATGACAAGACTTGCCAAATTCAAGCGCATTACAATCAAGATCGGGTCTTCGCTGCTAGTCGACAATCCGCATGGCCTGAAAACAGACTGGTTGAACTCGATCTGCGCTGATATTGCAGCCCTGAAAAACGACGGAAAGGACGTTTTGGTCGTGTCATCAGGCGCCATTGCCATGGGCAGGGCTTTGTTGGGTCTGGGCAAGCGGCCCCTGAAGCTTGAAGAAAGCCAGGCAGCGGCGGCATGCGGACAGATCTCCTTAGCACGCGCCTGGTCACATGCCCTGGGTGAACACGACATTACTGCCGGCCAGATTCTGCTGACTCTTGGCGACACCGAGAATAGGCGTCGATATCTCAATGCCCGCACCACGATCGACACGCTCCTGAATTTGGGTGCGATGCCGGTGATCAATGAAAACGACACCGTCGCAACGTCCGAAATCCGTTATGGCGATAATGACCGGCTGGCTTCCCGTGTTGCCACCATGGTTGGCTCTGATTTGCTAATCCTGCTGTCGGACGTTGATGGCCTTTATGCACAACCGCCATCCACTAATCCACATGCCGAGTTTATCTCCGAGGTACCTGCCATCACCCAGGAAATCGAAGCCATGGCGGGAGCTGCCGGCACGGAATTGTCGCGCGGCGGGATGGTCACGAAAATAGAGGCCGGCCGTGTCGCGACATCCGCTGGCACTGCAATGGTGATCACATCGGGAAAACAGGAACATCCCATCGCAGCACTGGCAGCAAACGGGCGGGCCACCTGGTTTGCACCCAATGGCAATCCCGTTACCGCGCGAAAACGCTGGATTTCCGGTCAGATGGAAACCACTGGCTCTGTGACAATTGACGACGGCGCATTCCGCGCACTCGAACGCGGCAAGAGCCTGCTTCCGGCTGGAATTCGCAAGGTGGAAGGAAATTTTGCCCGCGGTGACATTGTGAGGATCAGCCGAATTGACGGCACCGCAGTCGGACAAGGCATTGTCGCCTATGACATGACAGAGGCCAACAAGATTTTGGGTTGCAAGTCGGAGCAGATCGCTGAATTATTAGGCTATAGTGGTCGAAGCGAGATGATCCACCGCGATGATATGGTTATGAAGCCGGGTGCCGCAGCTTCAAAGTCGACCGATGAACCGGCAACAAAAACTGCAAAAGACCATGCTTGATAAGACACAATCTGAAGATCATCAGGATATCAAGGCGCTCATGCTCGAGCTTGGCCGCAAGGCTCGTGCTGCTGCACGGGTAATGGCGATTACGCCTGAAGAAAAGAAAAATCTGGCACTCCGCGAGATGGCGAAATCCATCATCGCGCGCAGCTCCGAGATTTTGGCTGCCAATGCGATCGACATGCAGGCTGGTGAGGAAAATGGACTTGCAGCGTCATTTCTTGATCGCTTGAAATTGACCGAAGAGCGTATCAAAGCAATAGCAGAAGGCCTGGAAGCGATAGCGGAACTACCGGACCCGGTCGGCACCGTCACTGCTGAGTGGGACAGACCCAACGGCTTGCATATCGAGCGGGTAAGGACACCATTAGGCGTCATTGGAATCATTTATGAAAGCAGGCCTAATGTGACTGCCGATGCCGGCGGCCTGTGCCTGAAGTCCGGTAACGCGGCGATATTGCGCGGCGGCACGGATTCGGTGAATTCCTCCCGCGCGATCCACGCTTGCCTGGCCGAAGGGCTGGAAAAAGCCGACCTGCCAAAAGATGCTATCCAGATCGTTCCGACAACGGACCGCGCCGCTGTCGGTGAAATGCTGCGTGGCCTTGATGGAAATATCGATGTGATCGTCCCGCGCGGCGGACGCAGCCTTGTCGAGCGCGTCCAGACCGAAGCCCGCGTTCCGGTTTTCGCGCATCTTGAAGGCGTTTGTCATGTCTATGTGGATGCCAGCGCTGATCTGGAAATGGCAAAGGAGATTTCGGTAAATTCAAAAATGCGCCGGACAGGAATATGCGGTGCCGCCGAGACCTTGCTCATCGACCGGCAAAGTGCTGACAGTCACCTTCAACCCATATTGAAGGAACTCGTCGAAAACGGTTGCCAGATTCGCGGCGATGACACGGTGGTCAAATCCTTGCCCACTGCAGTAACCGCGACCGAGGAGGATTGGTATGCCGAATATCTGGCGCCGGTCATTTCGGTCAAACTGGTCGATGGCGTGGACGATGCCATT
>JBCCEP010000462.1:0-3089 GCA_039030215.1 Pseudomonadota bacterium | reverse complement strand
GCCCTGGACCATCATCAAATCGGATGACAAGAAACGGGCGCGCCTGAATTGCATGAAGCATTTTTTGCAGTCCCTGCCCTATCCCAATCCGAATCCACGAGTCGCACGGCCACCGGATCCACTGATCGTCGGCCCTGCCGAGCACGTAATTGAACGTGATGAGCACATATTGGGAAAGTCACTGCATCCAGATTTAAGAAAGAACGTCAATTCGGGAACCGGTTCTTCCCAATCGCTCAACGGCAAATCCATGCAGTGACTGCATCACGCTGAGGCAATTCGGTCGGCCGCCGTTTTCGTGCGGTCGAGTTGCGCCTGATAGTCTGCAAGTTTCTCGCGTTCGGTTGCGACCACCTCTTCCGGCGCATTTGCAACGAACTTCTCGTTGGAAAGCTTACCATTCAACCGCTTGATTTCACCGTCCAGGCGTTTGACTTCCTTCTGCAGGCGATCGCGCTCGGCATCAAAATCAATGATACCGGCGAGCGGCAGACAGGCCGTCGCCTCGCCAATGACAATCTGGGCTGAGCTCTCCGGCGTCTTTGCAGCAATTTCCACCGGATCAACGCGCGCCAAACGCTGTATCGCAGGCGCGTGGACACCAAGGCGCGAGCGGGTCTGTGCATTTGCATCCACAAGCGCCAGCGGCATGATCTGCGATGGCTTGATGTTCATCTCGGCACGAACCGAACGGATTTCGGAAACCAGATCGATCAGCCAGTTGATCTCGGCAGCGGCATCGTCGTCCTCAACATCACTCTCGGGCCAAGACGCGTGGCACAACAAGGTCTCTCGCGTATTGCCGGCTGTCGAAATCTGTTCCCACAGTTCTTCCGTCAGGAATGGCATGAACGGATGCAGCAATTTGCAGATTTCGTCGATGACATGGGCAGCGCAGGCCTGACTTTCCTTCTTGGCGTCCTCGTTCTTGCCGCTGAAAATCGGCTTTAGCAATTCCACATACCAGTCACAAAAGGTGTGCCAGACAAATCTATAGGCTGCTCCTGCCGCTTCGTTGAAGCGATATTTCTCCAGCGCAACCGTGATTTCATCGGCTGTTCGGGAAAGCTCTGTCAGGATCCAACGATTGACGGTCAATTCAGTCGACACAGGATCAAAGTCCGGGTCAGGCTGGGCACCGTTCATCTGGGCGAACCGGGCGGCATTCCATAGCTTGGTACCGAAATTCCGATAGCCGGAAATGCGCGCCGGATCGAGCTTAACGTCCCTGCCCTGGGCAGCCATGATTGCGAGCGTGAACCGCAAAGCGTCCGCACCATATTCGTCGATCAGTTCCAGCGGATCGATCACATTGCCCTTGGATTTCGACATCTTGGCGCCGGTACGATCCCGTACAAGCGCGTGGACATAGACCGTATGGAAGGGTTCCTGACCAGTGAAATGAACCCCCATCATCATCATTCGGGCGACCCAGAAGAAGATTATGTCGAAACCGGTAATCAGGACGCTGGTCGGATAGTAGCGCTCAAGTTCCGACGTTTCTTCCGGCCATCCCAGGGTCGAGAAGGGCCACAATGCCGATGAGAACCAGGTGTCCAGGACATCGGCATCGCGCTCCAACAATTCGCCGGGCTTGAAATCTTCGAGTTTCTCCTCAACCCAGGCCTTCCAGGGCCCTTCGCGGGAAATGTAATGCTGGATGGCAGCTGAAAGTGCTGCTTCTTCATCCTCTTCAACGAATACCGTGCCGTCCGGTCCATACCAGGCCGGTATCTGGTGCCCCCACCATAATTGGCGTGAAATGCACCAGGGCTGGATGTTCTCCATCCAGTTGAAATAGGTGTTTTCCCAATTTTTCGGCACAAACTCGGTACGGCCTTCCCGGATGCTGGCGATCGCCGGTTTGGCAAGCGTTTCGGCATCCACATACCACTGGTCGGTCAGATAGGGCTCAATCGGTACGCCACCGCGATCCCCATGAGGAACCATGTGTTTGTGCGGCTCGATCTGATCAACGAGGTCTCTGTCCTGCATCATTTCTACAATGATATCGCGCGCGACAAACCGGTCCTTGCCGTCGATCTTGTCGATGGTTTCCTTCAGATCGTCAGTCTCCGGCAAACCTTCCAGAAATTCCTCATTGTCCTTCAGTGACATCTCGGCGGTCTGCGTCATGACGTTGATCCGCGCCAGATCATGCCGGTTTCCAACGTCGAAATCGTTGAAATCGTGCGCCGGTGTCATCTTGACCGCACCGGTCCCGGCTTCGGGATCAGGATATTGATCGGCAACAATAACAATCCGGCGACCGGCAAGCGGCAGAATGCAATGCTTGCCGATCAAGGATTTGTATCTGGGATCATCCGGGTGAACTGCCACGCCCGAGTCGCCCAACATGGTTTCAGGCCGGGTCGTTGCGACAACCAGGTAGTCCCGCGTTTCATAGCCCGCCGGCTCTCCGTCCGAAGGTTTCCAGGCAGTCTTCTCGCCTTCTTCATTCAGATTGTACGGATGTTCGTAGGTTGCTCCGTCGGCTAGAGGATACCGGAAATGCCAGAGATGGCCCTTGGTCTCAACCTGCTCGACTTCCAGGTCGGATATCGCGGCGCTATGGCGCTGTTACGCCAGTCTCATCGATGTACAAGGTCACATGGTGTCAATCACAACTCAGTCTCACTGCTGTTACCGATGTAAAAACTAACCCATTAGCTCTGCCGGCTAACAGGTCATGTGTACTACTAACAGGTTTTGTCTCCTAACTTTGTGGGTTTAGCAGCGACCGACAATTAATTTCCAGCAAACAATAAAGAGGAAAAATACCACACAAAAAACGATCAGTTATTGCTGCTGCTCCGGGCAGACGGAGAGCAAATATAGTGCTGACGCGCCTATCTGTCTAGCATGTCCGCCTCGAGCTCGTGCCAACTGCCTCCTACGTCCCAGATTTTATCCCCATATTCCTGTTCATTCTGGGAAAACCGCAGCCGCATGCCGATAAAACGACGTCTGACGCTCGTTGTAAAAGTACACGCTTCCTGTACGGTCGATCAGTGCGCGGCATCGAAAATGGTCGCTTGAAATTTCATCACAATGCACCTAGATGTAATAGCAGAGCTAGGCACCACGAT
>JBCCEP010000461.1:0-3122 GCA_039030215.1 Pseudomonadota bacterium | reverse complement strand
GAAGACGTTTTCTTGATCGCGGGGAATCAACTCGACATTGCAGTTGCAAAATCTGAAGTTCCCGTCAGCGATGCGAAAATATTGCTGGACAAAGGGCGGTTTGCCATGGCGGATCCGGACACTGTTCCGGCGGGTCGTTACGCAAAGGCCGCGCTGGAAAGCCTTGGTATATGGGAGGAGATCAGGCAAAACGCTGTATTTACCGAAAATGTTCGCGTTGCTTTAAGGATGGCAGCACGTGGTGATGTGCAGGCCGCGATTGTCTACGGTTCAGATATTCCGATAGAGCCTGCATTACATGCCGGCTATGAATTTGCTGCCAAAACGCATCCGCCAATTGTGTATCCTGCCGGTGAAATTAAAAACGGTTCCGCTGATGCAACAAAGTTCCTGGAATTTCTCCGAAGTGAGACTGTCCAGAAACTGTTGCGACAGTCGGGATTTTCCAACCTTGTGCCTGCCGAGAATTGATGGAATCTGGTCAGATAATTGAAATCGTGAGTTTATCTCTCAAGGTTTCGCTTACCGCGATGGCCTTCGTGGTTCCAATTGCAATTTGGGCTGCGTGGTGGCTGCATCGGACAAAGTTCGTAGGCAAAGCCTTTGTGAGCGCCTTGTTTCATGTTCCGCTCGTCCTGCCACCAGTGGTGACTGGTTATATGCTGCTGATTGCCTTCGGACCAGCTGCGCCGATTGGCCGATTACTCGGTCAGGCGGGGTTTGAATTTGGATTTCGGTGGACTGGTGCGGCACTTGCTGCAGGCGTCATGGCATTTCCGCTGGTAATGCGCCCGATCCGGCAGGCATTTGAGGCAATCGATCCGCAACTGCCTGCTATTGCTTCAACGCTTGGCGCCGGCAGATTGGTCAATTTCGCGACGATCAGCCTGCCAATGGCGTTGCCGGGAATCGTCGCCGGCGCCGTGCTGGGCTTCGCCAAGGCGCTTGGTGAATTCGGGGCGACGATCACCTTTGTATCCAATATTCCAGGTGAGACGCGAACCCTGTCGCTGGCGGTTTACTCGCTATTGCAAAGTCCGGATGGCGACAGGGCGGCAATTATTCTGATTGTCATTTCGGTCGTAATCTCGATTGTGGCGGTGCTGATATCGGAATGGTTTTCTGATCGCATCATTGGCCAAAGGCAGCGACGCCATGATTGAACTGAACATAAATGGCAAGGTCGGCGCGTTTCCACTGGATGTGAATTTCAATGCCGGGCAGGGGATTACAGCATTGTTCGGACCGTCGGGTGCGGGAAAATCCAGCGTCATCAGGATGATTGCCGGATTGGAACGTCCGGAAACCGGTAAAATTCTAGTGGGTGGCCGAACGCTATTTGATTCCGAAGCAGGGATTGATCTAGATCCAGGCAGCCGAAAGATCGGCGTGGTTTTTCAGGATGCGGGCTTGTTCAACCATATGAGCGTCCGGTCAAACATCACCTATGGAAACTGGGCAGGAAAACGCAAATCGAAGATTGACTATGACCAGATCGTCTCGATCCTCGGGATCGGCCATCTGGCGGACCGGCGGCCCCATACCCTGTCGGGTGGGGAAGCCCAGCGTGTGGCAATTGGCAGGGCATTGATGTCGGATCCATCCATTCTCCTGCTTGACGAGCCGTTTTCAGCGCTTGATGTCAAACGGCGCGAAGAGGTTTTGCCGTTTCTGGAGAAACTGCGTGATGATGTGGGGATTGCCATGATCTATGTCAGCCATTCAATGGCTGAGGTGACCAGGCTGGCCTCGACTTTGGTGGTCATGGCGGAAGGCAGCGTTGTTGCCAGCGGGGAGATAACAGAACTGCTGGCAAGCAAGGATATTGGCGCATTAACGGGATTGCGAATGACCGGCAGCCTGTTGACCGGAATGGTCAGTGGGCGTGATGAGGTATTTGGGTTGAATTTGGTCGACGTCGGGAAACACAGACTGGTCCTGACGGGTGACGCGCTGCCGATAGGTGCCAAACTTCGGCTGCGTATCAGTCCACGCGATGTGCTTATTTCGTCGAAGCCACCGGAAGGATTGAGTGCCCGGAACGTCCTGCCTGCGAGAGTCGACGATATACTGGAGACGACAGGACCGATTGCCGAGGTCATGCTGAATGTGGGGGATCAATCGATCCGGGCCAGTATTACAAGAGCGGCGATTGACGAATTGAAGCTGAAGCCTGGAACCAGATGCTATGCTGTTTTGAAGACCGTAGCGCTTGAGGGTCGGGTAATTGGCGCCGCATAGGTTGTTTCCGATATGCTGTTCCAAAAAGAGTAATGCCGCGGTCCTGACGGATCCGCGGCATTTATTTGATTGCTGAAACGGTGCTCTAGTTCAGGGTTTTGAGCGGGTCGGTATTTTCCAGCTCAGACCACTTTGTGTCAGCGCCCTTGATAAATCCGGGGATGTCTGACTCCCAGCGCTTTTGAACCGGCGGGGCAAGGTTCAGATAGAGCTTGTCGTCGACGACCGTCCACAGTTCCGGATCTGCATCAACTTTTACCCCTTGCGCCAAGCCGAAAGCACAGTAACCGCCATATTGGGGCAAATAGGCTTCCGGGTTTTCCATGAATTTCTTTTTGTTTTCTTCATTGGCGAAACGATAGGTCGCGTCATTATGGACAACCGTTATCGCAAAACTGCCTGGTGTCGGCTTCTTGTCGGTGAAATAGGCTACCGGATCATATCCGCGAATTGCCAGGCCGGTATTGGTCTTGTTCACGTCATATGGGCCGGCAAATACGCTGGTGGCAAGCATTACGGTAAGCGCTGCAGTTGTAGCGCCAATGCGGAGTGTCTTTAGCATGTATTCTCCTCGGGCAGGTCCGCCCCTTTTTTCAGAACTTTGATGCGAATGGATCGCGACTGCTCTGCTGTGGCAATAAGATATTGAAGCCGCATCAAGCGGCTCCTGCAATCTAGGTGCTGGCTCAAACACACGCAAAACAAACAAATGTGCGGATGATGTGATCGCGGGTTACCCGATCACATGCTGGTGGACCTTACCTGTCGCGAGACAGGAATTCTGATATCCGGTTGATGGCCCGCTCGATATTTTCCGATGAATTTGCATAGGAGAGGCGAATGTAACCCTCTCCCAGGATACCGAAATCCGGTCCGCCAAT
>JBCCEP010000460.1:0-3126 GCA_039030215.1 Pseudomonadota bacterium | reverse complement strand
ATGCGTTTATCTTTTTTCGCAGCTGTCAGGAGTGCATCACCATAGCTTCGCGGACTTGGCTTATGGGTCCGATTGATAAAATCGGCTGCTTCATAGCGTTCAAGAGAATGTTGTTCGTTCATGCCAGCTGCTCCTTGATCTCCGAGATTGCCTTCTCGGATAAATCTGGCGGAAACATCAGCTGATGCGCCATCAGGCCTTCTAGAACCGAAACGCCCTTTCCAACCAGCGTGTTTGCATTGATGAAGGTGGGTTTACCCTTGGTTTCTCGCGCCAATTCAAATGCGCTCATCAGGGCTGTCAGATCATTGCCGTCTATGTCGTGCACCGCGAAGCCAAATGCTTCGAGTTTGTCGGCGACAGGTCGCAAAGACATAACTTTGTCCATGTGTCCTTCGCATTGCATATCGTTGAAATCGAGAATGACGCAAAGATTGTCCAGCCCCCAAGCACCAGCCGACATCAGTGCTTCCCAGATTTGTCCCTCCTGCATTTCACCATCGCCCATGACAACGTAGCATCGAGTGGGCCGGCCTTGGCGTTTCGCTGCAAGCGCAGTTCCGATTGCAACTGACAAGCCCTGGCCAAGCGAGCCACAGGTCGCCTCGACGAATTGACCCATGCGTTCAGATGAATTGATTTCAAGCGTCGAACCGTCCTGAACATAAGTCTTCAATCGTTCTGTATCGAAAAAGCCCCGCTCTGCCTGGCAAGCATAAAAAACTGCTGTGTTGTGCGCGGTAGTCAGAAAGATCCTGTCTCGGTCAGGCCAGCTCGGATCATCGGGATTGTGTTGTGCTTCTGCAAAATAAAGCGCGGTAAAAATATCCGTAGCACCCAATCCCTGTTGAACATATCCTTGCCCCGTCGGAGCCACCATCTCGAGTACACGCAACCTGATTTTCTTTGCAATTAGTTCCAGTTCTTCGAGATTGTGTTGTCTGCTCGCAGCCTTTGTCATCTTAATCCTTTCGGGCGTTGGCATCCGATCTGCGCATTTGCCTTGCCAGCTGGTACAAAGTCCATCGAAATGGCCAATAGATTGCGGCATCCCCAGGGTCCGACATCCGCCACTTCATTTACAAAGTCATAATGTGCTAGATGTTTAGACCTATAGAATTTGAACAAGTATCTTGTCAAGCTGATTCTGGGTGCGAATTATCCCATTGATAAGTCTGGTCGGCCTAAGACCAGCTATGACTAGCAATTTTTCGAATGGACCCGGGCTGCGGTTTACACGCTGAACTCGACATTGAATTCCAATACATCACCGGGATAAATAAGCAGCGCGGAATAAACCAGCTTGCCGTCCTTGTCGAAAAATTCTCGGAAAACCCGAAACACCGGTGAGTTAAGTTTGATACCAAGAACCTGGGCAATTTCGACATCAGCATATGAAATGGTCACACGCTGATGCGCTGCATCGATCTCAATGCCGATATCATTCAGAACACTGACGACAATTTCTGAACTAAAACGTTGTGGTGCCTGATCGTAAATCGAACTGACGAGTTGTAAGTCCACATGACAAAATGGTTTGCCATCAAGTGAGTGTATACGTGTCATTCGACGAAATGGAACGCCGTCAATTTCCTTGTCCTCGACTGTGCTCTCATTGACCGTGACCGACACTTCAAGTTGTTCGACCATCTCACTTAACTGCGACATAGGCGCATGTAGTTTGAAACTGTGACGCTCCTTCATCTTCACAGGCTTGACGAAGGTGCCCCGACCCGAATGGCGCTCAATCAGCCCTTCTTCCTCAAGCGCATCCATAGCCTGGCGAATGGTCATCCGTGCCACACCAAGTGATTCCGTTAGTTCGCTTAAGGGCGGTAACTGTGCACCAGCTGGTAGAGTGCCCGAATAAATTTGATTTCGAAGAAGGGAAGCAACTTCGGCGTGAAGCGGAACAGACTGACGTTTCAGCTCGGCAAGATTCATATTGACAGCCTTCCGTAAAGAAATTATAGGTACATACGTCTAGCACTTTAATATATCTACTGGTTCTCGATAAACCAAATTGCTTCGTGGCGCAAGCTTTTCGGGCTGATTAATGCTGCGTTCGGATAGAGATTTATGACAGATCAAGATGATCGGTCATGGCTTGGAGCCAAGAAAATTCTCTTGGATGCGGCGCGGTTTTCCGGTTCCACCGCGAGAGGATAAATCCCAGATGACACTGCATTATACTTTCGGTTCCAAGGGGGAGGCGGTTTACGAAACTCACAACCCCGCCAAGCCGTCACAGGCCATCGGACGTTATGCGATACCAGATGAGAACGAAACCGCTGCCATTATCGAACGCGCAAATAAGGCTCAACTGGAATGGGCGAGGGTGCCTGGTCTAGAGCGCGGTCAACGATTGGATGCGTTCCTCGATGCAGTCGTCGAACGTGCCGACGAAATCGCCGAGGCTATCACATTAGAGCAAGGAAAAATCCTGGCTGAGGCAAAAGCTGAAACACTGAAGGGTGCGGCTGAAGGTCGGTTTATGGTTGGTGAGGCGGCGCGGATGGGTGGAATGTCGATTGCCAATGGACGGTTGGACTTCGCCAATCAGATATTACGCCGGCCGCGTGGTGTGATCTTCTGTGTCTCACCCTGGAATTTTCCTGCAATGACCCCGCTCCGGAAGATGTGCCCGGCAATAGCATTTGGAAATGCAGTCATCATGAAGCCGTCGCAATTTACACCTGCGGCGGCATATATCCTTGCTGATACTGCCAGCGAATTTTTCCCGAAAGATCTGTTCCAGATCGCTATGATTTCCGGCCGGGCCTCAAGCGAGGTGATCGCAAGTGGCGATATTCACGGGGTCAGTTTCACTGGCTCAGTCGAAGTTGGCAGACTTGTGTACAGCGCAGCAGCCCAGAATCTCATTCCTGTACAGCTGGAGTTAGGCGGTAAGAATGCCGCGATATTGAACGATACCGACGATCTTGATTCTGCAATTTCACAAATTTCGGCTGCCGCTTTCCAGACCTGTGGTCAGCGTTGTACAGCGATTAGTAGGGTGTTGGTCCAAAAAGATCTGGCAGAAGCGGCGAAATCGAAATTGGCCGATTGGGCCGGCTCGCTAGTCCTTGGTGATGGATTGGCACCTGACACACAGGTTGGCCCACT
>JBCCEP010000459.1:0-3146 GCA_039030215.1 Pseudomonadota bacterium | reverse complement strand
GACGACTTCACCCATTGGGGTAAACACATCTCGGACTGGGCGGCACAATACCACAAGACGATCGCCAACCGCCCGGTCAGGGCGCGGACGCGGCCGGGTGAGATCAGTACGCAACTGCCTAAACTCCCCCCTGAAGCTGCTGAACCGATGGAGGAGATTCTTGGCGATTTCGAGCAGATCGTGATGCCCGGCATGACTCATTGGCAGCATCCCCGCTTCTTCGCCTATTTTCCGGCAAATGCAGCCCCTCCCTCCATGTTGGCCGACATGTTGGTTACAACCATCGCTGCACAATGCATGTTGTGGCAGACCTCGCCTGCCGCAACCGAACTCGAAATCGTCATGGTAGACTGGCTGAGGCAGGCGCTTGGCCTGCCTGAAAAATATGCAGGCGTCATCCAGGACAGCGCTTCTTCTGCGACCCTGTCGGCCATACTGACCATGCGAGAGCTGGCCACCGGGTTCACCGGAAACCGGGAAGGTTTGGCCGGTAAGGGCAGATTGCGGATTTACTGCTCCGATCAGGTTCATTCTTCAATCGATCGAGCCTGTTGGGTGGCCGGGATCGGTCAGGACAATCTGGTCAAGATCGCTTCATCCGGCCACCGCAAGGCGATCGATGTTGAAGCACTGAGAAGGGCGATCGCGGATGACAAGGCATCAGGCCATGTTCCGGCGGGTATAATCGCGGTAACAGGAGGCACAGGAATCGGCGCCAGCGATGAACTTGGACCGGTGCTGCAGATTGCCAGGGAACACGATCTCTACACCCATCTGGATGCCGCATGGGCCGGTTCCGCCATGATCTGTCCGGAGTTTCGAAAAGAGTTCTGGACTGGAGTAGATGGCTTCGACAGCATCGTCTTCAATCCGCACAAATGGCTCGGCGCTCAATTTGATTGCTCGGTACAGTTCCTTGCCGACCCAACCGCTCAGATCAATACCCTCAAGATCGAGCCCGAATATTTGAAAACGACCGGCGATGCAGTTACTAATTTTTCGGAGTGGACCATTCCGCTGGGTCGCCGCTTTCGCGCGTTAAAGATCTGGTTTCTTATCCGTTCCTACGGGCTGGATGGCCTTCGGGGGCGCATCCGCAATCATGTCGCCTGGGCGCAAGAAGCTTGTGATGCCATTCGGGAACTTGACGGTTACGAGATTGTCACCGAGCCGATCCTGAGCCTTTTCTCCTTTCGCTGCCCCGGTGATGACGAAGCACAACAACGACTGGTCGATGCGCTGAACGATGACGGCCGGATTTATCTGACCCAGGGCGCATTCGACGGGCGAAAAATCATCCGGTTCCAGGTAGGTCAATTCGACACCACCAGGGAAGATGTGCTGATGGCGCCGGAAGTCATCCACGAAGTGTGGAAGAAGATTTCATGAATTTTGTAACCTATACAGCCGAAGGGCAGATATTTTACGGCGCGGTATCAGATCAGGGCGTGATCGCGCTCAGCCCGCACCTGCCACAATGGCCAACCCTGCTTGATGTCATACAATCGGGAAAGCTTGGTGAGCTCGAAACCGTCGCAGCAGGCAAGCCGGTAACACATACCGATTTCCAATATGAAATGGTCATGCCAAACGCACCACGCATCCTGTGTGTCGGCGTCAATTTCCCGGACCGAAACGCCGAATACAAGGACGGAAGCGCACAGCCGGAATACATGTCACTCTTCCCGCGTTTCTCTAGCGGCTTTACTGGCCATGAACGCAATCTGGTTCGTCCTCCAGAAAGTGATACGCTCGATTACGAAGGTGAGGTTGCAATCGTCATCGGCAAGCCCGGCCGCCGTATCAATCCTGATGATGCCTACGAACACATTGCAGCACTGACGCTTTGCAATGAAGGCACCATTCGCGAATGGGTCCGCCACGCCAAGTTCAATGTCACCCAGGGTAAGAACTGGGACAATTCCGGCGCAATCGGCCCATGGCTGGTGCCCTTCATCGATCCGTCGCAGATTGAGGAAGCCCGCATCCTCACCCGAGTCAATGGCGAGACACGGCAGGATGATTTCCTGCATCGCATGATGTTCCCGGTTCCAGAGGAGATCGCCTACATTTCAACGTTTATGACGCTGCAGCCGGGAGACATCATCGTAACCGGAACGCCTACTGGTGCCGGTGCAAGATTTGACCCGCCGCGTTTTCTCAAACCGGGCGATGTGGTTGAGGTGGAAGTGGAAGGCATCGGCATCCTTAGAAACGGCGTGGAAGATGAAGCGCCATGACCCCTGAAGATCACACCCGCGCTGCTACCGACCTGCTGATTGCCGAGGAGACCCGCCAACAGATCGGCTTGCTTTCCCTGCGGCACCCGGAAATGGAGATGGACGATGCCTATGCCATCCAGCGGGCCATCCACAAGCATAAGCGGGAACAGGGCCTGGATGTTATTGGCTGGAAAATCGGCCTGACATCTAAAGCGATGCAATATGCGTTGAACATCGATATTCCCGATAGCGGGATTCTCTTCGACAACATGCTGTTTTCCAACAGCGCGACTGTGCCAAAAGGACGATTCATCCAACCGCGGATCGAGGCGGAAATCGCCTTCATCATGAAGACAGCGCTGGAAGGTGAAAATGTAACGCGCGACGACGTCCTGGCTGCGACCGACTTCGTTGCACCCTCGATCGAAATCCTCGACACCCGGATCAAGCGTGTCGACCCAGCCAGCGGGAAACTGCGTAACGTCTTTGATACAATCAGCGACAATGCGGCAAATGCAGGTGTCGTCCTCGGAGAGGAACGGCATACTGCAGATGCGTTTGATCTGCGCTGGGTGGGCGCTTTGACATTCCGCAATGACGAAATCGAGGAGACCGGGCTTGGAGCTGGTGTTTTGAACGATCCCGTTGAAAGCGTCGCATGGCTGGCCCGTCGCATGGCCCAATATGGCCAGAGAATTGAACCCGGGCATATCATCCTGTCCGGCAGTTTTATCCGGCCGGTGGAATGCCCGTCGGGTGCCGAGATTCATGCTGATTTTGGCGGGTTTGGTAGCGTCGATATTTCATTTGCCTGACAGCGCAGGCGCGCGGAATCAAGGCACATAGTGCCGCCGCGCATCGCCGGGCCGCCCGGACGGCACGGCGATATGGCTGGTTTCAGCGCACTGCTCGCCTAAAGCGCTG